>NZ_RZTG01000049.1:0-642 GCF_003997175.1 Mesorhizobium sp. Primo-A | reverse complement strand
CGGGCCGGGTGTGGGCGAGGCCGAGGCGGCGCAAGGCGCAAATGAGAACGTAGACAAACGAGGCAAACCAAAGCCGCAACGATTGGCGCGCAGGTATGGGCGCTGGTGCGATCGGGTAGACGGAAAGCGCCCGTGCCGCCTAGCGCTCTGGCTTGAGGACGACACGATAAAGCGCGGATTGGCACCCAGCGTCGTGCACTCGGCCTGAGCCACAGCCCTTCTTTCGTCAACCACAGGAAAGTCGCCAAAGACGCGTGCGACCTGTGACCTGCCACGGGTAATTTCCTCCATCTGAGATTAGAGTCCGGCCTCGATTGAAGGACGGACTGATGAAGAGAAGGCGGTTTACAGAAGCAGATCATCACGGTTCTGCGTGAGCATGAGGCGGGAGCAAAGGCGGGCGACCTGGCGCGCAAGCATGGGATCTCCGAGGCGACGCTGTATAACTGGAAGGCGAAGTATGGCTGATGGACGTCTCCGATGCCAAACGGCTGAAAGCCTTGGAAGACGAGAACGCGAAGCTGAAGAAACTGCTCGCCGACCAGATGCTCGAAGCGTCGGCACTGCGCGAGCTTCTTTCAAAAAAATGGTAGGGTCCGCCGCCAAGCGCGAAGCCGTCGCGCATCTGCAGGCCGTCATGGG
>NZ_RZTG01000048.1:0-750 GCF_003997175.1 Mesorhizobium sp. Primo-A | reverse complement strand
CTTCACCACGATCCGAGAAGGCGTCAATGCGGTCGAGGCTTGGCTCGGCTCATTGCCTGGCCATGTCTACGCTAACGTTCGCCAACCGCTCGTTCATACATTGAATCTTGCCCATCTCATGCCGCTGTCGTCGGTTTGGGCCGGTCCTGCGACAAACGAGCATCTCGCGAAAGTCACCCAAACCGAAGCGCCACCGCTTTTCGTTGCCGAGACCAGTGGGTCGACACCGTTTCGGCTTTCCACCCACGTCGAAGATGTCGGCCACATGCTGGTTGTTGGTCCGACCGGTGCCGGCAAGTCGGTTCTGCTTGCTCTGATTGCTCTGCAGTTCAGGCGCTACGCCGGCGCCCAGGTTTATGTCTTCGACAAAGGCAATTCGGCCCGTGCTGCAACACTTGCCATGGGTGGAGAACACCACGCGCTAGGAGCGGACGGTTCCCTTGCCTTTCAGCCACTGCGCAGCATCAACGACCAGGCTAGCCGAAGCTGGGCGGCCGAATGGATCGCCAGCCTTGTTGCCCACGAGAACGTCACCGTCACGCCGGAGGTGAAGGAGGCTATTTGGTCAGCGCTGGCCAGCCTTGCCACCGCGCCGGCGCAGGAACGCACACTGACCGGTCTTTCGGTCCTGCTTCAATCCAATGCGCTGAAGACCGCATTGATGCCCTACACGCTCGACGGTCCCTTCGGCCGCCTGCTCGATGCCGATCATGATGGGCTGGCCTTGTCGGATGTGCAGTGTTTCGAGAC
>NZ_RZTG01000047.1:0-2511 GCF_003997175.1 Mesorhizobium sp. Primo-A | reverse complement strand
TGCTAGCTGCACGCTTGAAAAGGCCAGTTCGATAACCCGGCGTTGAACTGCCAAGGAACAAATTCGCCGCGCGCGCGTTCGAGAGCGGCCTTTGCGGGGACTGAACACGAATGCTACTCGCTTTGGGGAACGCGCTCTCGACGACGGTTATGGCCGGCAGAAGTGGGGGTGCGGAAATTTTCGGCGTGGTCGATCTCAGCACTAAAGCCGAGGTAAGGATCAACGCGATGAATTTGGGAATGGCAATTCAGTTCGTGGCCAATGCCTCGGTGCTCGGTTACGATGTCCGTTCGGCGATGGTCTTCTACGGCGAACCGGGAACGCCAAGCCTCAGGGCAAATGACTGCGATCGATTGTGGGCGCAATTTGGTGCCGCGCTCCTTCGCCCATAACGCCGGACGCTTTTGGCTATCTTCAGCTGTCTGGAGCTAACAGCCCATGCCGCGCCACCGGACCGTCGGATCATGAGATCTGAAAGACCTGACGAGAAATTTGCTTTCGGTCACTTCACCGGCACGCAGAGCCGGTCGGGCACTTTGGGGACAAGGGTGGCGGTGGGTTTGCCGATGCAAGTGCAGTGTGCTCGAGCCAATTCGCGACTGGGCGCCGGTTGAACCGCTCGGCCTGCCTGCCTTACCGCGCGAGGCATGACCTTACCCCACGGCCAACCATTTGCGCGATTGGGCAAACGCCGTGAAGGCCTTGGCGTCCATTGGGCGGCCAAAAACATAGCCCTGCAGAATATCGCAACCAAGCTCCTTCAGGATGCGCGCGTGATCATTCGTCTCGACACCCTCGGCAATGACTTCGATGCCGAGCGATTTGCCGATCTCAATGATCGACGAGACCAGCTGACGCTGCGGGATCGACTGGGTGACGGGCGTGATCAGTTGGCGGTCGATCTTGAGCCGGCGGGGCTGCAGCTTGAGCAGGGACACGATCGAGGCATGGCCGGTGCCGAAGTCATCGATTTCGATGTCGATGCCGAGTTCCTTAATGTGCTCCAGGTTCCAGGTGACCAGGTCGTCATTCTCATCGAGGAAGATGGACTCAACCAGCTCAAACGACACCGTGCCCTTCCTGATGGCAAGCTTGCGCAAGCCATCGATCAGATCCTTGTCCTCCAACCGCTTGGCGGAGACATTGACCGAGACGTGCGGGATCTTGAGACCGCTGTTCGACCATTGCTCGAAATTCTCAAGCGCCTGTTCCAGGACAGCGCGATCGATGATTGCCACGACGTTGAGTTCTTCGGCCACTTTGAGATAGCTTTGTGGGGCCAGGATGCCGCGTTCGGGATGCTTCCAACGCGACAACGCCTCGACCCCGACGATCTCAAGTGTCCTGGCGTCGAACTGCGGCTGATAGTATGTTGTGAATTCGGCGCGCTCCAACCCGCCCAGGATTTCGTCGGCAATTTGCTTGGTCCGCACGATCTCGCTTTGCAGCACTTCGTCAAAGAATTCGTGTCGGTTGCGACCGCTTCCTTTCGCCCGGTAAAGAGCGAGGTCGGCGTTGACGAGCAGTTGCTTGGCGTCGGTTCCGGCGGCAATTCCGATGCTCACCCCGAACCGGCACGGGTTGCCCTGAAAATCGACCGGTCGGCGCATCTGCGTGATGATGCGGTCGCCGAGCGCGGAAAGTTGCTTGTCATCACGTCCATGGCTCACCACGACGAACTCGTCACCGCCGATGCGTGCAACAAAATCACCGGGACCCGTGTTGACCTTGATGACCTTGGAGGCGTGCACCAGCATGGCGTCACCGGCTGCGTGGCCGAGTGTATCGTTGATCTGCTTGAAGCGGTCGAGGTCCAGATGCAGCAGCGCTGTGCGGGTCCCCGTTGCGCTTTTTTCGGCAAGCAACTCATCGAGATAGCGGCGGTTGGGCAGGCCGGTCAGCGGGTCGTGCAGCGCAACATGCTCTACATGCGCCTTTGCGACCTTGAGTTCGGCATTTTTCGATTCCGACAGCTGGCGCTCTCGAATGAGCGTCTCATTGAGCAGCACGTCGCTGGTGACGTCCCACTCGGCGCCGATCATCTTCGGCGTGCCGCCGATGTCCTGGAAGAAGGCTGCGCGCGTGCGCACGTGGCGCGTGGTACCGTCCGCTAGCAGGACTCGATATTGCGAAGAATACGGTCCCTCCCTCTCGGCGGCCGCGTCGAACTCCTGGCGCGTCCTGTCAAAATCTTCGGGATGAATGGCCATCGCCCAGTCTTCATAACCGCGCGGTTTGCCATCGGCTGGCTTGCCGTAGATCTGGTTGACGCGGTCGTCCCATAGCAGTTCTTTTGTGGCCAGGTCGTGCTCCCACACGCCAATTCCAGAAGCTTCCAGGGCCAACTCAAGGCGGCCAGACAGACGTCTGAGCTCGGCATAGTTTTTCTGTCGTTCGCCGAACAGTCGCCCGGCCACCAGGATCGGCAGCACCACCAGCGCGCCGGCAAAGGCTATGAGCCCCCGCAACATCCACGCATTGTTCGGAATGGCCGGCCAGCCTCCCTTCGGT
>NZ_RZTG01000046.1:0-2584 GCF_003997175.1 Mesorhizobium sp. Primo-A | reverse complement strand
AGTAGGCAAGTCGCTGATGGTCGTCGGGTCCTCCCTCTTTGCGGACAAGCTCGATGATAAGTTCCTGGTGTCCGTGACTCGTGATGCAAATTCCGGCTCCCTCAATCTTGAGGCCGTGCCGATGTTCCCGCTGCCGATAAAGTTGGACCAGATTTGGGCCGAGTTCGACTTCCCGGGCCGCGGCCCCGGCCAACAATGATCGCCGTCCTCATAGCCTCAATGGTGCTGGCGTCGACCGCCTCAGTTCAGCATGTGGTGTCGGTGGCGTCGACGACCTCCGCTCCCCAAGTGGTGGCGATCTCGCCGACTGAGGGCGCGATCCCGGCGAACACGCTTCGCCTCTACGTCACTTTCGACCGGCCGGCACGGGGGATGGTGGCGACGCGGGATCTGCGTCTGGTCGACGCCGAAGGGCGCACGGTCGACGGAGCCTTCATGGATTTCGGGCAGGACCTTTGGAGTCCCGATGGCCGACGCCTGACGGTGCTGTTCGATCCGGGTCGCGTGAAACAGGATGTGGAGGGGGACGGCGATAGCGCCGCCCCTCTTCGGCCCGGCCTTAGCTATACGGTCGAAGTCGGCCGCAAGCATTTTCATTACCGGGTAACGCCGGCGCTTCGCACGCCCGTTAACCCGCAAACTTGGGGTCTCGCACTACCCAACGCCGGATCGCGCGAGGCCCTAAAAATCACATTTGACCGGGAGATGGACGCCGCCCTTCTCCGAGACCAGTTGGGTATTGTCGACGATCAGGGGGGATTCCAATCTGGGCGGGTTACAGTCTCCGCCAGCGGGCGAGCCTGGTGCTGGCGCCCGAACCATGGCTGGCTCCCGGGCGCCTACAGACTTGTCGTCGGGAGCAGTCTTGAAGACGTTAGCGGCAACCGTGTCGGAGAAGCGCTTGACCACGATGTCGGCAAACCGGACGCCCTCAGCCAGGGCAGCGTCTTACTGTTCAAGGTCGGCCCCCGAGTTGTCCGGCAAGACGCCGGTGCTTGTTGATTCAGCAGTGCTGCAACGGCACCTCCGAAGGGCACCGGACGACGGTGGTCAAAGCCTGCGACCGCGTCGGCGTGCTCTACGCCGGCGACCTGGTCGCGGACGCTCCGGCAGGCAAGGTGTTCGTCAGCCCGAGGCATCCCCTATACTGAGGGTGCCGAACATTTTGGCGCAAATCTGGCTTAATATGCTTTTCACCTTGGGGTCACGTCTTAGCGTCCGCTATCGTTCCTTGGGCGCCAGGAGTTGCCATTTCGCTTTCGGCCCCAGGCTCTCGGACCGCAATGCGCCTATGTCGGTCGTTCGAAGTGGTGGTCGCCGCGCCCGAAAGCAGCCGTTCATTCGATGCGCTAAGGAATGGCAGCTGCCGCCTGCGGGTGAGTTCGACTGAGCCAGCGAGTTCGCTAGGGAAAACGCGGGTAGCGTCGTGACGCAGGTGGTGCCGCCGAGAAGGAACACGCTTGCTCGCAGGGCTGTCACGTCTCTGGAAGCGATACCGTACCGAGCCGCTCCGCACGACCCGCAAGGATGCCGAGCCCACAATCGCTTCGGCGACCGCTTTGCTCAAAGCCGTCGCCCCACGGTTACCATCCGCGTCATCCGTGTTCGGACGGACTCTCACTTCTATCCGTCTGAAGCGTGATCAGGAGAGTTTAGCTTGCGCATTCGCGTAACAAAGTTGTGATTTTCGCATCAAGTCTGCGGGCGACAGCAAGAGCCTCCAAACTACCATAGGAGAGCAGATAACTCTCCATTTTGTCATAGGAGACATGCACGCCATCGGGGCGTTCATCAACAAGGACTGTGACTGGAGCGTAAGATCCAGCATCGGGAACGTGTTTGACCATTTCTTTCATGATGAGTGGATTGCCCACCAGGAACCGCATGCTCTTGGGAGTCTCGGTTCCAGTTTCGCGGCGCAGAATGGCGCCCAAGTCGAATTCCGCGAAGAGCATGAGACCTGTGCGGCCCAGGCCACTTTGCACAACGCGCTCCAAATCCGAGAAGGAATTTGCAGCCCTCGTCGCCTTGAAAAATTCGACAATATCAGGTTGCCCGACCGCTGACTTGAGCGCGGCCACAACGGCGTCGAATGGTTTGGAACACGTCAGGCTGAAACGCTCAACCTCGACCTTTGCGATTGTCATTTCATTCTCCGCAACAGCTCTCAAGAATAAAAGTGCGCCCGATCGCGCCGGATTATGCCACCGCCGATTACGCTTCCACGAAGGTCCGGACGTGGCTGACGAACAATTCGTGGTACTGAAACAGGGCGCCGTGGCCGGAATCGGGATAAAGGACCAACTGGGCGTTGCTCAGAGCCTTGAACATTGCGTAGGCGTTGTCCGCCGGTAGCATGGTGTCGTGGCTGCCGCTCACCACAAGGGCGGGCTGGCGGATGGCGCGCAGAATGGCGTGCTCGGGATCAGGTGTGGCGCACCAGGTAATAAGCGCCTTGGCCTGCGGATCCGTCACCGCGCTGCCGTTATCGGTGTCCCGATCTTCCTCACGCACCTTCGCCCGCTTCAGGAAAGCCAGGCCGGCCGACTGGCTGGCGGACGACTTCGTGAAGAATAGTGGCAGG
>NZ_RZTG01000045.1:0-4517 GCF_003997175.1 Mesorhizobium sp. Primo-A | reverse complement strand
ATCCACCACACAGGCATCCTACCACTACCCGCCGCGCCGATAATTCCGTGATCGCGCCAGTATCATCAAGCCGCCCGGTCTGTTTGCACGTTCGGCGAACGCTCAACAACACGACTTGACGGCCTGTGTCTGGCGTCTGAAAAGGGCTGGCCTGCGGACGTGGCGGAATTGGTAGACGCAAGGGACTTAAAATCCCTCGATCTCTGATCGTACGGGTTCGATTCCCGTCGTCCGCACCACCCTTCGCTCTTCGAGCTTCGGGTGGCAGGCCACCTGAAGCTCGGCAGGTTCGTACTTCATCCGTTCAGGCGCACCAATTCACCGGCTACCGCTTTGTTGGCATCTCTACGCCTCGAACACTTTCTCAGTGAACCATTCCGCCAACCTGGCAAGCTCCGGCCCCAGCACGCGATCGGCGCCGACAGGCGGCACGATAGCTCTGATTTGATCGACGAAGGAACGCAGTGCCGGCGGCGGCGTCCGTTCGGTGACGTGCAGCGCCTGCGAGGCGATCATTGCCAGCATCGCCATGGCGGCATCGACGCAGCGGCCGGCGGTCGCTTCCTTGGCCCATGCGAAGAACGCCGTCGTGGCGACGTCGTCCTGCCCCGCGCCAGCCGATTCCGTGCCCGGAATGAAGGTGCGCTGTGCGGCCAGCTTGGCCTGCTCGAGATAGCCGGTGATCGCCATCGGCACATAGCCGACATTGCCATGGCCATCGCTGTCGGCTGAGTGACGTCCGGTCATCAGCAGATCCGGCAGCAGCGACACCTTGCCGTTCAGAAGCTTCGAGGCGTGGCGGTCGCAGAGCAGGCAGATGTCGGCCCATATCGCCGCCAGATCGTCCAGCGCCGGCGTTGCCATCGCATTGTGATAGCCGCCGGTCGAGATGCAGCGGCCGAGCCGATCTGCATCGTCGGGCGGGATGTAGACGGGATTGTCCGATATCGAGGCCAGCGACACATTGGCCGCCCGCTCGGCCGTCGCCAGCGCACGATGCGCCTGGCCGAGGACGCGCGGCACGATGCGGTAGCTGACCGGCGCCTGATAGTTGCGTCGCCCATCGCCGGCGCCAACCAGAAACTCCCGCAATCCCTGCAGGGCAGCCGTTTCATGCTCATCGCCCCAGAGCGTGTCGAGCGCCGCGTCATAGTGCTCGAGCGGCGCGCGAAACGCTTCGATCGACAGCGCGAAAACTTTTTGCGCCATGCGGATGCGGCGGCGCCCCGCGAGCGCTGCGTCGGCCACCAAAGCGGCGGCGCAGGGCGAGCCGTTGATGAGCGAGCCGCGTTCCTTGACCTCGAGGTCGAAGCGCGTCGAAAGTTCTGCAAACAAGGGATAGAGCGCCAGGATCTCACCGGCGCCGCCCTGGCCGGAGGCCGGCACGACAGGCATCGGCCCACCGTCGAGCATCGCGGCCACGGCAAGCGCGATGCGCGGCGTGGTGGCGGCGTTGCCCTCGATGAAGTTTGTCAGACGGGCAAGCACGATCGCCCTGACCACGCGATCCGGCAAGGGATCGCCGAACGAGGTGGCGGCGGCAAACGCCTTGATGCGCGCATGGCGATCACGCTCGTCAGGTTCGAGCTTTCGGCTTGCCAATTCCCCCATGGCGGTTGTGACGCCATAGATGACCGGTGGCGGATCGGATTCAATCAGCTTCAGAAACGAGACGCGGCATTCGGCGATGCGCTGCAAGGCCTTCTCGCTGATCTCCACCGTGTCCTTCTTCCAGGCGACGCGGAAGACAGTGTCGAGGTTGATGTCTTCACGCGTCGACAGGCTAACTGGCATGCTTCACACCATCGGAAATAAGGGACTTAGTAGAGTGGTTCCTCGAACAGCGTCTTGTCGCCGTCGACCAGCGCCTTGATCTGCGCGGTGCCGTCGCCGGCAAGAGCAAGACGGATGCCGAATGGCCGCACCCGCATGTCGTTCTGGATCGCCATCCCCTCGCCTTCCGGCAGATAGAAGCGCTCGATGCCATAGTCCGGCGCGATGGTCGCCTCTTCGCCGCGAAGGTCCCAGCCTTCGGCGATGTGGCCTAGAATATCGGCCTCGTCGGCGGTTGCCATCGTTGGCGCCTTGCCGAACCAGGCGGCCGTCGGCTGCCAATAGCCGTCGGCGCCCTTCTTCAGGCGCACCACAATCGACGTATCGTCGCTTGAAAATTTGTCGGGCGGAATGTTGGCGATCATTTTCACCGGTATGCGTGAAATCTCGTAGCCCAGGATAATATAGTCGCCGCGCAGGAGGTCGCGCGGATCGACGGGTTCGATCTTCAGCAGCACTTCCTTGCCGTTGCGCAGGATCGCCGCCCGGCCGGCGATGATCCAGCTCAGGAAGCCTATCTGGACGAGCGCCAGCACCAGCGCCGAGATGACAAGCCTTTTCCCGGTGATCATGCCGTGGCTCCCTTGGCGTCTGGGCCCTTCATGCGTTTTTCCACGCGGATGATGACGATCGCGAGGATGCCGAGCAGCACCGCGGCGGCCAGGAAGAAACCGGCCGTATCGAGCATCGATTGCAGGGTCACGACATAGATGATGGCGAGTTCGAAGGCGAAGCCGAGATAGGCAAGCCAGCGTAGC
This sequence comes from Mesorhizobium sp. Primo-A, assembly GCF_003997175.1. Taxonomy (NCBI): domain Bacteria; kingdom Pseudomonadati; phylum Pseudomonadota; class Alphaproteobacteria; order Hyphomicrobiales; family Phyllobacteriaceae; genus Mesorhizobium; species Mesorhizobium sp. Primo-A. Next base: position 1,926 of record NZ_RZTG01000045.1, on the reverse strand, counting down.
CCACGGCTCTCCCGTCCTGCCAGCACGATCGCGGCGACAACACCGGCCAGCGCGATCGCCGAAGCGAGGGCAAAACCGCTGTTGTAGGTGCTCTCGTCGGCGAGTTCGAACTGGATCATTGCGAGGCCGGTGAGGAAGGCGAGCAGCGCGTGCAAGGGCAAGCGGCCGCCGAGTTGCACGACCCGGTCGACCGGGCCAGGCGCGAAGACCGAGGCCGCGAACAGCAGCGCCGAGGCGACGACCAGCGGGATCGCCACCTGCAGCGTGTCGTGGTTGGTGACCAGCAGCATGAGATAGAACAGCACCGACAGGATAATCAGGTGGCGCGCCGCCTGGCTGCGGGTCCAGAACGAGACGGCAAACAGCACGATCGCCATCACGACGAAGCCGTGCGGAAAATCGCTGCGGCTGTAATAGTCGAAGCCTTTGAGGACCAGCCAGGCATCGGCGATGCCGACCGAAGCCACCGTCAGCGGGTTCGATCGCAGCGCAACCGCCGCCAGCGCCGTGCCGGCTCCCCAGGTCACCAGAGCCGAGGCCTCGTCGCCCGAGAGATGATACATCTGGCCGATCAGCGCGATCGAGCCGCCGAAAGCCGCGGCCGCCACGATCCACAGCGCTTCCCCGATTGCCGCATGGTCGCGGGCCTTCAGCACCGCGCCGCCGACATAGCCGCCAAGGATGACGGCAAACAGCGCCGCCACGCGCGCCAGCCTCGGGATCGCGTCCCAATTGGCGGCGACGAAAATCAGGATGGCGGCGCCGAACAGCAAGGCGGCCATCATAGCCAGGATCGAGCCGAAGCTCAGCGACTTGCGCTCGTTGGCCTCGACATCGCGCGCCAGCGAATCGGCCGTCGCGGCGTCGATCATGCCGGCCTGCTGCCAGCGCGCGATATCCGCCCTGACCCGCGACGAATAGCTCGCCATGCTGCTTCTCCCCCCCAAGTTTGGTCTTTTTTGCAGCCGATCCGGTCAAGCCGTTGACGCTTAGGCATTTTCCGATTCGGGTTTCTTTGTGTCAGGTCCGTGAACGAGCGTTAATGCTGCATTGCACAATTTGCATTGCTGCCATGCAGCCATAGCGCTTTTAAATCGATATGGGTCCGCCTATTTATAGTTCGTACACAAACGGAATGATCCGCAAGAAAGACGAAACGAGAACTACCATGAACCTGATCCGCAACTACCGCAACTGGCGCCGCTACAGGGACACCGTGTCCGAGCTGAGCCGCCTGAGCAACCGTGAACTGACCGACCTCGGCATCAGCCGCAGCGACATTCCTTACGTCGCTCGCAAGGCGGTCTAATTCTTCGGACCGCGAATGGTCCGAACCAGTTTTGAAAAAGAGAACGACAATGAACCTGATCCGCAACTATCGTAACTGGCGCGTTTATCGCGAGACGGTTACCGAGCTGGGTCGCCTTTCGAACCGCCAGCTGCATGATCTCGGTATCGTCCGCGACGAAATCAAGATCATCGCCCGCCAGGCGATCTAGACAGAATTTCGCCAGGGTCGACCTCCTCCCCGACCTTGACGAATACGGTCACCCCTTACCTCCTCCCAAGGGTTGACCACCAAAACGGCGCCCGCCGCACCTCCTCCCGCGGCGGGCGCTGTTTCCCAGGGGCAAGACGAATTTTGCTCCAGAGGTTTCGCCCCTTCTAAAAATGGCGAAAGGAATTTCGTCAAAGCCGACCTCCTCCCCGGCGATGACGAATATGGCCGGCCTTCACCTCCTCCCGAAGGTCGACCCGAAAAACGACACCCGCCGGACCTCCTCCCCCGGCGGGTGTTGTTGTTTTCACGAGGCGCTCCCATCAGCAGCTGTTTGCCCCGCACCGCGCACGGCAATTGCAATCGCCGCACCAAGCGATTATTCCGGCGCTCATGAGCAAAAACCCAATCCAAATCATCGGCGGCGG
>NZ_RZTG01000044.1:0-6217 GCF_003997175.1 Mesorhizobium sp. Primo-A | reverse complement strand
CGATTGATCCATAACCGCCAAAGAGACTTGTCCCGCCTATGATCACGGCCGCGATCACGTCCAGTTCAAGACCCGCTCCCAGGCTGGGATTGCCAGCCGTGGAGCGGGCCGCGAGCATCAGGCCCGCAAGGGACGCGGTCATGCCGGATATCGCAAAGGCGAAGATTTTGACGCCGTCCGTTCGCACACCGGAAAAGCGCGCGGCAACAGCATTTCCACCGGTCGCATAAACACGCCTGCCGTAGGGCATTTGATGCAGCAGGTAGTAGCCGACGGCCGTAAGGACGATCGTCCACCAGATCGGTGCCTGCATGCCCAGAAAACTGCCGTTCCAGAACAGGTTCGAAAAATCATCATCGACGATCGACACGGGCCGGGTGCCGGTGATGGTCAGTGCCAGTCCGGAAAAGATGGACAACATCCCAAGCGTTACGAGAAACGATGGAATGCGCAGTTTTGTAACAAGCACGCCCGACACCGCGCCGATCGAGGCCCCGGCGCCCAACACCAGAAGGGCGGCGACATAGGCCGGGACACTTTGATCGAGCAGCAACGCTCCGATCATACCTGAAAAGCTGGCAACCGAACCGACCGACAGGTCGATTTCACCGCAGATGATGACGAACGTCATGCCGATCGCCATCACGGAAACGATGGCTGTGATACGCAGAACGGCGCTTGCGGTTGAGACTGACGCGAAGTGGGGGGCGAACAAGACGAAATAGAGGGTGATCGCCAGGAAGATCACATAGGTGATGTGATCGCGGAAAAAATTCATCGCACTAGCGCGCATCGGCATCGAGGACGATTTCATGCTGCAACTCCCTGAGCGTGTACGCTGGTTTGTCTGGCGGCCTCGGCCTGCAGCAACGCGCGAAGCCCGGTCTCGTCGTGCGCGCTGCCCATGCTGCGCGTTATCCGCCCCTGCGCCATCACCAGAATGCGATCGGACAAATCCAGGAGTTCTTCGAGTTCCGAAGAAATGAGCAGCACGGCGACGCCATCGCCCGCCGTGCGGCGCACAAGCTCGCGCATATCGCGCTTGGCATTGACGTCCACGCCGGAAGTTGGCTCATCGAGGATCAACAGCTTCGGCTTCATTGCCAGCCATTTTGCGAAGACGATCTTTTGCTGATTGCCGCCTGAAAGCTCCTGGGCTTTCTGTAAGGGGCCGCGGCACAGGATGTTGAGGTCGTCGCGGTATTGTCTGAACAGAGCCGCTATCCGCGCCTTCGCCATCGGCCCAAGGGGACCCGCGAGCGAGAAATCGGAAAGCCGGGGAAGCGCAAGATTCTCCTCGATTGAGCGCCCGCCAACAAGCCCTTCGAGCCGACGGTCTTCGGGAACAAGCGCGACACCAGCAGCGATCGCTCTGCTTACGCTGCCCGGCCGAACGGGTTCGCCTGCGACACTGATGTGGCCGGATACGTCTGGAAGGATGCCGAACAAAGCCTTGCCCAAGGTCGAGCGGCCGCTGCCGACAAGCCCGGCAAGGCCGACGATCTCGCCTGGATCGATCGAGAACGATATGTCGGACAGCTTGCGCGACGTGGCTAGATCGCGGACCTCAAGAGCCGGCGCCCCGATCGACGTTGCCGGGTGGCGTTTCGCGGACACTGTGGCGGTCGGCAAAGGCGCGTCGCCCCTCGGCCGCGACATCATCGCAGCGATATCCTCGATGGATGTCTTGCTCGGATCAAGTGGGCCAACCAGTCGGCCATCTTTGATGATCGAGATGCGATCCGAAAGCCGCAGCACATCGGCCATGCGGTGGCTGATGTAAACGATACCGATTCCGCCCTGCTTGAGCTGACCGATGGTCCGAAAAAGCGTTTCTTCCTCGTGGATGGTCAGTGATGAAGTCGGCTCGTCCATGACGAGCAGCTTGGCGCCCCGCGAGATCGCCTTGAGGATCTCGACCATCTGGCGTTGGGCGAAGGCCAGATCGCCCACACGCGCGGAAGCATCAAGCGAGAAGGCGTACCGCTCGATCAGAGCCTGGGCATCGCGAACCATTGTTCTGGTGTCGACGCGCATGCCGAAGGCGAGTGGCTCGCGAAGGATGAACAGATTTTCGGCAACCGAGCGGTTCGGCAAGACGCTCAGTTCCTGGAAGATCATTGCAATACCGCGGTCGATCCTGTCGCGAAGCGACAAGGCCGTGACGTCCTCTCCGGCGAACAGAATGCGGCCTTCATCCGTTCGATAGGCTCCCATGAGAATCTTCATGAGCGTCGATTTGCCCGCACCGTTCTCGCCGAGCAGCGCGTGCGTTTCACCGGCCATGACCTCGAACGAAATATCAGACAGCACGCGGTTTGCGCCAAACGACTTGCTGATGCGTTGCATCGCTACGATCGCGTTGTGGGACGGTGACGTTTTCGCTTCGGCCATGACGATTTTCTCGATCGCTAGGGGAGCGTCGGCGGCCTGTTGGAGCCCGCCGACGAAAAAGTGGGCTAGAAGCACTCGCCGTTGCAGATTTTTACCACCGAGGCCGGAGCATCTTCCTTGGTGACCTGCTTGAGGGCACTGAGAAGGTCGAGCTTCTTGACACGCAACGTCGGCACCGAAATGTATGGCGGGACGTCATGTCCAAGCAATGCAAGCGCGGCCGCCTTGGCCTCGGCGACGCCCTGGTCGTAGGGACGCTGCGCGCCTACGGCCAGAAATTCGCCGCGTGCAACGTTCAGCGCGCTGTCAGCGGCAATGTCATTCGTGGTGACGACGATATCGCGGCCGAGTGTCTTCGCCGCGGCCACGACTTGCTGGGCGGGCGTGTCCCAGGCAACGAAGATGCCCTTCATGTCGGGATGCGCCGTCAACATTGCGGTGGCAACCTCGTAAGCCTTCTCGGGGGCTGTGAAGGTGCCGACATCCGCGACCTTGATGTCGGGATGTTCGCCGAACGCCTTCAAGGCACCGACCTTTCGGGCTGCGACGGAGTAGTAATAGTCATAAACCAGCGTGATGATGCCGACCTCGCCCTTGCCGCCAATCGCCCCGACAAGTTCCTGCGCGGCGAAGTAGGCGTTCTTTTCATTGTCGGAGGCGACAACGGTCACATAATCCTTGCCGGGCGCCATATCGACCGGGACGTTGTCCATGAAAACCAGCTTGATGCCGGCGGCCGTCGCCTTCTTGTAGGCTTCGGACTCAGACTTCGGATCGATCGGGATCGAGAAGATCACGTCGGGCTTACGGGCGATCATCTGCTCCAGATCGCTGATTTGCTGACCGGGCTGGAACTTGGCGTCGGTGGTTCCAACAATTTCGATACCAAGATCCTTGAGTGTGTTGCTGATTCCGGCAACCTGCAACTGAGGCCAGCCCGCATCCATTGTGTGCATCACCAGTCCAGCGGTAAACTTGCCCGCCTTGAGCTTGGCAAGATCCTCATCGGAGAATTTCAGCACGTCCGGCGACACCGCCGGCGGACCATCCGGGAAGCCTGGGACGGGTTGGCCCCTCGGCGACAGGGGCAGCGGCTCGAGCAGAGCTTTTGCTTCCGGTGGGATGGTGTCATCGGCGAGAGCCGACGATGCGGCCAGTCCCGATAGCGCCAAGGCCAAGGCGGCCGCCATAAATCCACGATAGTACATTTCATTCCTCCCGATCATATGAAACGGCCGTAGCGGCCGGGTGGCGACCTGGCTGGTCGTACTGGTTGGGCGCTGTTCAGCGCCCGTAAGGCATCAATGCCGCCGTGGCGGCACCCGAATAGTTCACGTAGACCGTCTTCTTGCGCATGTAGCTCTCGAGCCCATGCACGCCGTCGTCGCCGCCCAGTCCGCTTTCGCGGAAGCCGACATGGAAACCCTGCAGCATTTCCGGTCCGATCCGGTTCACGTAGATCTCGCCGAACGAAACCTCGTTGACGGCGTTCATGACGCGGCCCAGATCATTGGTGAAAAGATAGGCCGACAGGCCATAGTTGCTGGCATTGGTGATGCTGACAGCCTCCTCGAAAGTGTCGAAGGGCATGATCGGCACGACCGGGCCGAAGATTTCGCGCGTCATGATCGGCATGTCAGGCGTCACATCTGTCAGTACGGTCGGATTGAGCCAGTAGCCGCCATCGATGGGCGCCTTGGTCGGGCGTCCGCCGGCGAGAGCAAGCCTCGCGCCGCCCGCTACGGCTTCCGCAAGGACCGCCTCGACCTTTTCCAACTCTTCAAGACTGACTTTCGGGCCGATATCGGTATTTGCCTGCATCGGATCACCGACGACGAGCGACTTGGAGAACTCCACAAAGCGTGTGACGAATTGATCGTAAATCGAACGGTGAACGAGCGTGCGTTCGTTGCATATGCAGACCTGTCCGCAATTCATGTAGCGCGACGTGGCTGCGGAACGAACCGCCAGGTCGAGATCGGCATCAGCCAGGACGATGAATGGCGCCTTGCCGCCAAGCTCCAGCGAAACAGGTGTCAGATTGCGCGAAGCATTCGCCATGATGCGCTTGCCGGTCGGTACGCTTCCGGTCATGGTGATGAGGTCGACGCCGGGTTCCGTGCAGAGCACTTCGCCTATGGTTTCACCTCGTCCCGTTATGATGTTCACGACGCCGGCTGGCACGCCCGCTTCGACAAAGATGCGAGCCATTTCGAGCGCCGAAAGTGGCGTGTCTTCATGCGGTTTCAGGACGATGGTGTCGCCGGCGATCATGGCGGGCGCCACCTTTCGGCTGACCAGGGCGCTCGGGTAATTCCACGGAATGATGGCGGCGACGACGCCTACCGGCACACGCTGTATCCAGACCTGCTCTCCCGCGTAGTCGGATGGCAGGATTTCACCTTGAATGCGACGGGCAAACTCGGCGTAGTAATCGAAGAACTCGGCCGCGCCGCCGACTTCACCTATTGCTTCATTGATCGGTTTGCCTTGTTCCCTGACCACCACCTCGGCCAGATGTCGGGCGTTCTGCCGGATCAAGACCGCGATCCGCTTCATGATCGCCGCACGGGCAAGAGGCGCTTTGAGCCCCCAAGCCTTCTGCGCCTTACGGGCGGCCTCTATCGCCTGGCGAGCCTGATCCGGGCTTGCCTCGGGCACGTCGACAAAGGCCTTGCCATTGGCCGGATTGATCACCGAACGCGTGCCGGCTTCGCCGGTGACAAACTTCCCGTCGATCAACATGAGATAGGATTTCTTGTCTTCTGCTGCCATGGTTCAATCCGCTTCCGCGTGCGTTGCAGGCGTGCCGACGCCTAAGGGTTGGATTTCGCCGCGGCCATCTGGACCGCGAACTCGATCGCTTCGACCAAACTGTCCTCATTGGCGATGCCCTTGCCGGCGATGTCGAAGGCCGTGCCGTGGTCGACAGAGGTGCGGATGATCGGAAGGCCGAGCGTGACATTGACACCAGAGAGCGCTTTCCACTCACCGGTCGCGGGATCGATGTTGAAGCCGAGCAGTTTCACCGGGACATGGCCCTGATCGTGATACATCGCGACCACCGCGTCATACTGGCGGGCGCGCAACTTGACGAAAACCGTATCGCCCGGAACAGGCCCAAACACCGCAAAATCGGCGGACGTGTAGGAGGCGACGACCGGGGTCGTGATGTCGATATCCTCACGGCCGAAAATGCCGCCTTCGCCGGCGTGCGGGTTGAGCGCGGCGATCGCAATGCGGGGATGGGCAATGCCGAGGCCGCGCAACGCCTCGACCGTCAGCTGGATAACCCGCCGCAACCGAGGTTCGGTCAGTTTCGACGGAACCTGGGCCAGCGCTACATGGGTCGAGACATGGCTGACGCGAAAATCGCCATGGGCGAGCATCATCACGGAATCGCGGGCGCCTGTGAGTTCTGCCAGCATGTCGGTGTGACCGGCATAATGATAGCCGGCCAGATTGAGCGCCTCCTTGTTGAGGGGAGCCGTAACGATGCCCGCAATTGAACCGGCCTGCGCCAGGCGAACGGCCTTTTCGATCGCCAGATAGGCGAGGCGCCCGCCTTCCGCCGACAAGACGCCTGTCTCGATAGGTGTGCGTTCGGGGCCGGCTTCGAGAATGGCTAGCGGCGGAAAAACCCCCGCGGCCGAAGCTGACGGTTGTTCCTCCTCAATGCGCCCGGAAATCGACTCCATTGCACGCATGGCGGCGACGCTGCCGATGATGAGAAGGGACAACGATCCGTCGGCAAGACGCGGTTTCAGCCGTGCGCATGCCTTTGCGATGATCTCGGGGCCGATGCCCGCAGGATCACCCATTG
>NZ_RZTG01000043.1:0-7883 GCF_003997175.1 Mesorhizobium sp. Primo-A | reverse complement strand
ACACTCGACGCCAGGGGATGGCCGAGCGGGAAATGCAGCGCCGCCGCCGGCAGCGAAACCTTGTGGCTGGCGCACACCGCCTCGATGCGGCGGACGCGTTCGAGCACCGGCTCGGGAGCCGGCCTGGTGTTGAAGGTCGCGCCCTTGACCGCGCCCGTCGCCAGGATGCCGGAATTGTAGGGGCCGCCGATAATGATCCTCGTGCCGCGCTGTTCACAGAGCGGCAGCAGGGTCGCCAGTGGCTCCTGTTCGAGCAACGTGTAGCGGCCGGCGAGCAGGAAATAATCGAAGGCGCCGGCAACGACGAAATCGGACAGCATCTGCCATTGGTTGATGCCGACGCCGACCGCCTTGATGACGCCTTGCGAGCGCAGTTCGTCGAGCGCTGGATAGGCGCCGTCCATGGCTTCCCGGAAGCGGCTCCGGGCATAGGGATCCTCGCCGGGGCCGAAATGAATGGCCTCGTCGGGATCGTGGATCGAAACCATGTCGACATAGTCGGTGTCCAGCCGCTTCAGCGTGCCCTCGAGCGAACGCATCACCGCATCGCGCGAATAGTCGAACTCGGCGCGGAAGGAGCCGGGCTGGTCCCACAGCGCCGGCTTCAATTCTTCGGGCGGGATCGGCACGAGGTCGTAGCCGATCTTCGACGAGATGACGATGTCCGCGCGGGGCAGCGACTTGATGGCAAGGCCCAGACGCGTCTCGCTGACGCCAAAGCCATAGACAGGTGCGGTGTCGAAATAGCGGATGCCATTTTCATAGGCCGCCTGCACAGTCTTCACCGCCGCATCGGTGTCGACGGCGCGGTACATGTTGCCGAGCCCCGTGCCACCGAGCCCGATCGTCGTCACCTTCAGGCCGCCCTTGCTAACAGCCCTGAATTCGATTTCAGCCATTTTCTCTTCCTGTAATCCCTGATCGTCCATTTGTGCCGCCCAGAAGGCCGCCTTCGCGCCATTAGGCCGCAGAGGGCCGTCCTGAACTCGGCGGCGAAAAAGCATTGACACAAAAGTTGTCATATAACAATGTAACCGGATGACAATTGTAGCGATGCCTACAAAGCGACAACGTAGGAACGCATGGACGACGAGACGAAAAATCTGATGGAGATGGTGAATGCCGGCATCAGCCGGCGCAGCGCTTTCGCGCTGGCCGGAAAACTCGGCCTTGGCGCAGCCGGCCTCGCCAGCGGACTGGGTGCTGGTCTTGTCGGCGGCATCAGCGCGGCACGAGCAGCGGATTCATCGCCCGGCCTGCCGAAGAAGCCCTACAAATTCCACTTCGTCTGCCACGTGACGCTCGACCAGTTCTTCACGCCAACGGTCTACGGCATCCAGGATGCCTGCGCGGCTTTCGGCTGCAGCTATCAGTGGACAGGTTCGCAGAAGAACGTCGTCTCCGAAATGGTCAGCGCCATGCAGACGGCGATCGCGCAGAAGTCGGACGGCATCGCCGTGTGCCTGGTCGACCCGACGGCTTTCGACGCCGCCACCGACATGGCCGCGCAAGCCGGCATTCCGGTTGTCGCCTTCAACGCCGACGTGCCGGTCGGCAGCCCCAACAAGCGGCTCTCCTATGTCGGCCAGCCGCTCTATCAGTCCGGCTACAACTCGGCGCTGAAGTGGCTGAAGCTGATCCCCAAGGGCGGCCACGTCATGCTGTCGATCGGCGTGCCGGGCTCACTCAACACGCAGCCGCGCCTCGACGGCTACATCCAGGCGATCAAGGACAGTGGCAGCGGCGTCACCTACGATGTCGTCAACACCGGTCCGGATCCGGCAACCGAAATCTCGCGCGTCGAGAGCTATTATCTCAGCCACAAGACCGTCAACGGCCTGTTCGGCACCGGCGGTTCCGACACCTATGCCTGCGGTTTCGTGTCCAACAAATACGGCCTGGTGAAAGCCGGCGGCGCGGTGGCCGGCTTCGACCTGTTCCCGCAGACGCTGGACTTCATCAAGGCCGGCGACGTCAACTTCACCACCGACCAGCAGGCCTATCTGCAGGGCTTCCTGCCGGTGCAGCAGATGTATCTCTACAAGCTCTCGGGCGGCCTTGTCGGCCCGGCCAACAGCGACACCAGCCAGGCCTATGTGACCAAGGACAATGTCGACGCCTATGTCGGCAAGTCGCGCTTCGAGGGTCGCAGCGAGGTCGAGCCGACCTGACGCGGCCGAACCGCGACACACCTGCCCTCGCCGCGTCATTTTGCGTGATGTGGCGGGGGTGGCGACGGCTGCCCGTCGCCGATCCTCTTCTTCGCCCAAAGTTCGAAATCAGGAAGACAAGAGTGCCGCCCACAGAAACCAAGCCTGCGAAGAAGACCGGCGTCAAGGTTCCGCACACAATGACCGAGAGGCTGCTGATCCTGCTGTCGCGCTATCGCGAGGCCAGCATCGCCGTGGTCGCCATCGTGCTCGTGATCTATTTCCAGTTCGGCAGCGATGGCGGCTTCCTGTCGCCGCAATTCATGAGCGTCGTGCTGCGCGACACCGGCCGGCTCGGCCTGATCGCCGCGGCGGAAGTCATGCTGATGATCACCGGCGAAATCGATCTGTCGCTCAGCGCCATCTTCTCGATCGCACCCTACGTCATGGCGCTGCTGTCGGTCACCTATGGCGTGCCGCTGGCCGTCGGTGCGCTGATCGGCGTGCTGATCGGCATATTGGTCGGCGCCATCAACGGCATCATCACCGTGCGCTTCAAGGTGCCGTCGCTGATCACCACCGTCGGCATGCTGTTCTTCCTGCAAGGCATCGTCGTCTCGATCTACAACAGCCAACCGATCGTGGCGCCGGTCGAGCAGCCCTTCAACGCCATCTTCGGGCAGAGCCTGTACCAGCCGTCGGATGCGCTCTTGTCCTGGCATGGCATCACCGCGTTCACGCCCTTCCTGTGGGCGGTGCTGGTGGTGCTGGTGCTGGCGCTGGTGCTGAACCGCACCACCTTCGGCCTGCACACCATCGCCACCGGCTCCAACATCATCGGCGCCCGCGAGATCGGCGTGCGCACCGACCGCATGAAGATCTACAATTTCATGATCGCCGGCGGCTGCGCCGCCTTCGCCGGCATCATCAACACCGCCCAGTTCACCTCGGCTGATCCGCAGGCCGGCAGCCCGTTCCTTACCTTGCAGGCGATCGCGGCGGCGGTCATCGGCGGCACTTCCCTGCTGGGCGGCTCCGGCACCGTCATCGGCGCGCTGATCGGCGCCTTCGTCGTCGCCTCGCTCAACAACGGCCTGGTGATGATCGGCGCCCAGGCCACTGTGTCCGACATCTATCTCGGCGCGGCCATCATCGCCGCGATGATCCTCTCAATCCAGGTCGACCGCCTGCGCACACGGAGGCGCGTATGAATTCGCCAACCATTCCGCCGCTGGCACCCGATGCGCCTGTCGTGCTGGAGATGTCCAACATCTCCAAGAGTTTTGGCGCCGTCACCGCCCTCGTCGACGTCTCGATCAAATTGCGCCAGGGCGAAGTCCTGGCGCTGGTCGGCGACAATGGCGCCGGTAAATCGACGCTGATCAAGATCCTGTCCGGCTTCCACCAGCCCGATACCGGCACGATCGTCTCGCAAAGTAAGGAGGTGCGTTTCGCCTCGCCGCGCGATGCGCGCGCCCAAGGCATCGAAACCGTCTATCAGGACCTGGCTCTGATCGGCGACCTCAGCGTCTTTCACAATATGTTTCTGGGCCGCGAGTACCACAAGCGCTTCCTTGGCCTGAACCTGCTGGACAATAGGAAGATGCGCGAACAGGCGCAGCTCTATCTCGATACGCTCGGCATCACGATCCCCAGCGTCAACAGCACGGTCGACCTCCTGTCGGGCGGGCAGCGCCAGTGCATTGCGGTTGCCCGCTCGATCTATTCGTCGCCGAAGATCCTGGTGCTCGACGAACCGCTGGCGGCACTGGGCGTGCGCGAGAGCGCGCATGTGCTGGGCCTGATCCAGAATCTGCGCCAGCAGCGCCAGGTTTCGGTGATCCTGATCGTCCACAACTACAACCAGATTTTCGAAGTCTGCGATCGCATCAACTTCCTGCATTCGGGCGAGGTCGCGCTCGATGCCTCCACGGCCGACACCAGCGAGGAGGAACTGATCCGCATCGTCAAGTCGGGCCTGGGCACCAGGGCGATCGAAGCTGCCGCGGCCGAAGTCCGGCCGGGCCTCATATGAACCTGCCGGCAAGTCACGGCTAGAACAATCCTTGCCGGCCCGACCTCCCATCGGCCGGCCCCTCGCACGGAGTATTCGTTTTGACGTTCTCACCCACCGAACTGACCAGATCCCTTGGGCGCGGGCTGCTGTCCTTTCCGCTGACCTTCTTCGACGATGACGGTGCCTTCAACGAGGACGGTTACCGCGCCCATGTCGCGGCCCAAGGCACAGCCGGGGCGAGCGGGCTGTTCGCCGCAGGCGGTACCGGCGAGTTCTTTTCGCTGACGCTTGAGGAATACAAGCGCGTCGTGCGGGCGGCGTCGGACGAAGTGCCCGATACGATGCCGCTGCTGGCCGGCGTCGGCTACGGCACGCATATGGCGGTCGAGTTCGCCCAGGCCGCCGAGGCCAATGGCGCCGACGGGCTGCTGGTGCTGCCGCCCTATCTGGTCAAGTCGGAGCAGGAAGGCCTGCGTCGCCACCTGACGGCCATCTGCCGCTCGGTCGGCATCGGCGTGATCGCCTATAACAGGGACAATGCGGTGCTGACGCCCGACACGCTTGAGCGTGTAGCGCAGGATTGCCCGAACCTGATCGGCTTCAAGGACGGCGTCGGCGATATCGAACTCCTCACCGCAACACGCTACCGCATGGGCGACCGGCTGGTCTTCATCGGCGGCATGCCAACGGCCGAAGTCCATGCCAGTGCCGCGGCTGCGATCGGCATGACGACCTACTCCTCGGCGATCTACAATTTCGCGCCCGAGATCGCGCTGCGTTTCTTCAATGCTCTGCGCGCCGGCCGCACAACGGAAGTCGGTGATCTCATCCGCTCGTTCTTCCTGCCCTACCTCGCCATCCGCAACCGGCGCGCCGGCTATGCCGTGTCGATCGTCAAGGCCGGTGCGCGTATTGCCGGGATCGACTGCGGCCCGGTGAGATCGCCGCTGCTCGACCTGACAGCGGACGAAGAGCGGCAGCTCGCGGCTCTCATGCACTCCTGCAAAATGCCGGTCGCGGAGCTGGCGTAGCACGGGATGATTTGCGGGAGCGGATCGAAGACCGGAACTGACGGCTTGCTACGATCTGGCGTGACCATCGACCATGCGGCGGTAACGCTCGCGCCCCGCCTCCAGATGCTCGCGCAAGGTGAAGCGGGCGGCTTCGACATTCTGCCGCTCGATGGCCTGATAGATGCGGCGGTGCTCCATCTGGACCTGCTCCAGATAGTGCCGCCGCTGCTCCGGCGTTTCGTCGCGCGGGCGCATCAGCTGGCGTGGAATGAGGACAGGTCCGAGAAAGTGCATAAAGCGTTCGAAATAGGGATTGCCGGTGGCCGAGGCGATCGCTCGGTGGAAGGCAAAGTCGGGCTCGATCGCGCTCTCGCCCGCCGCGATCGAGGCGTCGATGGCGTCGAGGCAGTCGCGCATGCGGGCAAGGTCGTCGTCGCCGCGCTTCTCGGCGGCGATGCCGGCGGCTTCTTGTTCCACCGCGAGCCGAAGCTGCAGCACGTTCTGGACTTCCGTCAGCGAGTGCAGCTCGTCGGAAACGATGCGGAATGTGGTGTTGGCCTCATGGTCGGCGACGAACACGCCGGAGCCCTGGCGGCTGACGACAAGGCCCTCCGATCGAAGGGAAGCCATGGCTTCCCGGATCACCGTGCGGCTGACCCCGAATTGCGCGATCAGTTCCTGTTCGGTCGGCAGTTTCTCGCCGCTGGTCATATGGCCGGCGCGTATTTCGCGCGCAAACCAGTCGGCAACCTGCGCCGTGCGGCTGATCTGCGGGGGAAGGCCAAAGGAACGTTTCATCGCCATCAAGCAATAAACGAACCTCTGTCCTTGGCAACCCATTATTTATACGGTGATATGATGACATTTGCGACGCGTTGGACACGACCAATCTTCATTCGCCTTATCAGCGCCGCGCGAACATGTCCGCGGTCTCAGTGAAAGGACAGGGCGTGATGATCCCCCAAAAACCGGTGCTGTTGACCGGAGCCTCCGGCACGATCGGACGGCTGCTCTCGGCCAGGCTGGCGGCGCTCGGCTGGACCTTGCGGCTGACCGATGTCGTGCCCTTGCCGATCCCGTTGCCGCCAAACGCAAGCTTCGCCATCGCCGATCTCGAAGACCAGCAGGCGGTGAACGATCTGGCAGAGGGCTGCGGCCTGATCCTGCATTTCGGCGGCATCTCCACCGAGCAATCCTTCGAGACCGTGCTCGGCCCCAATCTTCGCGGCGGTTTTCACATCTATGAGGCGGCGCGCAGAGAGGAGGCGCGGGTGGTGTTTCCATCTTCGGTGCATGCGGTCGGCCTTTACGAGCGCACCGAGATTCTTGACCAGGACTGCCTGCTCAGGCCGGACGGCTATTACGGCCTGTCGAAAGCCTATGGCGAGATGCTGGCGCGGCTCTACTTCGACAAGCATGCGGTGGAAAGCGTGTTGATCCGCATCGGCTCGGTGCTGCCGGAGGTTCCGGACGAGAGGATCCTGTCGACCTGGATATCGCATGACGATTTTGTGCGCCTGATCGAGCGTTGCGCCGAAGCGGATCGTGTCGATTGCTCAGTCATCTGGGGCCAGTCCAACAACAGCCGCGGTTTCTGGCGGCACGATGCCAGGCTGAAGCTCGGCTGGACGCCGCTCGACAGTTCCGACAGCCAGGCCGAGCGGGTGCGCGGCAAGGTGACGGACAATCCGGTGGTCGAGCGCTACCAGGGCGGCAAGTTCATTGTGGTGGACTACAGCCGTGCAGACTTTCCGCCGCGTTCGATGTTCCCGGACGACTAGGCCGTCACCGCCGGCAGCGGGCCTCGCCCGGCGATCAAATCCGCCGCCTTCTCGGCGATCATGATCACCGCTGCATTGGTGTTCGAAGACACGATGCTTGGCATGACCGAACTGTCGCAGACGCGCAGGCCCTGCAGTCCGCGCAGACGAAGTTCTGGATCGACGACGCTCCCGGTATCACCGCCCATGCGGCATGAGCCGACCGGATGGTAGGCGCTGCGGCCATGTTCACGGGCGAAGGCTTCGAGCGCTGCGCGCCCCTGCATTGCTGCGCCGGGAAGATGCTCGCGGCTGATGTATTTTGAAAAAGCCGGCTGCGACAGGATCTCGCGGCTGATCTCGATGCCGTCGATGGCGCGCTCGAGATCGTAGCGCTCGGCGAAGGGATTGGGGTCGATGATCGGCGGATCGCGCAGATCACCCGATCGCAGCGTGACGCTGCCGCGCGAGCGGGGGCGGACATGGTAGCTATTCAGCGTGCAGCCATTGCCGCCGGGCACCGAGCCGATGCCTTCCTCAACGCCGGCACCAGGCAGGAAGTGGAACTGGATGTCGGGCGTCTTCTCCGCCCGGTCGCCCCACCAGAAGCCGCCGGCTTCGACGATGTTGGAGGCCACCGGTCCCTTGCCGAACAACGCGTATTCGAGGCCTGCGACCGCTTGCCAGCGCTTTTTCTTGTAGCGATCGATGCCGTGCGGGCCATTGAGTTCGGCGACCACGTCGACATCCATGTGATCGTGCAGGTTCTGGCCGACGCCGGCGAGGTCATGGATCACCTTGATGCCATGCTCCCCGAGATGCGCGGCCGGGCCGATGCCGGACAGCATCAAAAGTTTAGGCGAGCCAATGGCGCCGGCGGTGACGATCACCTCGCGCTCGGCGCCGAGCCGCTCGGTGCGTCCATTGACGATGATCTCGACGC
>NZ_RZTG01000042.1:0-8563 GCF_003997175.1 Mesorhizobium sp. Primo-A | reverse complement strand
CTCGACGCCGATGGCGCGGCCATTCTCGACAACGATGCGGCTGACCGTGGCGTCGGTGCGCAACGCCAGGTTCTTGCGGCCAAGCGCCGGCTTCAGATAGGCGACCGCGGTGCTCGAGCGTTTTCCCCGGCGCGTCGTCGTCTGGTAGAAGCCGGCGCCGGCCTGTTCGCCGGCATTGAAGTCGGCGCGGAAGGGAAGACCCGCCTGCTGCGCCGCCTTGACGAAGATCCGGGTCAATGGATGCGGGGCGCCGCTGGAAACGCCGAGCGGGCCGTCGATGCCGTGCTGCGGACCGGCGAAGATGTCGTTGCCTTCGGAGCGGATGAAGTACGGCAGCACCTCGGCGTAGCTCCATCCCGCACAGCCATTGTCAGCCGCCCAGCCGTCGTAATCCTGCGGACAACCACGGGTGAAGACCTGGGCGTTGATCGAGGAGCCGCCGCCGAGCACACGCGCCTGCGGATAGACCATGGTGCGGCCGTCGATCGCTTTGCCGGGCGCGGTGTCATAACCCCAAATCAACGGTCCCGACGTCATCTTGAAGAAGCCGACCGGCAAATGGATGTAGCGATCGGTGTCGGGCGGACCGGCTTCGAGCAAGGTCACCGACACGTCCGGATCCTCGCTCAGGCGGGCGGCCAGAATGCAGCCGGCCGAGCCGCCGCCGACGATGATGTAGTCAGACATTCTCGCTCCCTTGGCAGTGCGAAATCAGTGCCCTGCTCTCCTCTACGCAACGATCTCAAGTCGCTTGTGCCGCGTCAAGAGAAAGGGTATGGTTATGGTGTTGAAGGGTTGTCGTACAAGTGGAGGAACTTGACAACCCATCGATCGGAGGCCCGGCCGCGCTCCCCGCGCATGCCGCCGGGCGGGAAACAGATTTCAATCGGGAGGTTTGAATATGAAGGACAGGACAGATCTTACGCTTTCGGTCAGCCGCCGGACGCTGATGATGGGCGCCACCGCCGGCATAGCGGCGCTCGCCATGCCGAGCGTTTTGCGGGCCCAGGAAAAACCGACGCTGGTGACGTCGATCCGCTCGCTCTCCAACCCCTACCACGCGGTGTGGAAGACCGGCGCCGAGGCCTATGCCAAATGGGCTGGGCTTGAGCACGTCACGCTGGTGTCGGAAGGCAACAGCGAGAAAGGCATCGCCGACATCAAGGCGATGTTGGCCAAGACCGGCGGCAACATGGTGCTGAATTCCGATCCCAATGACACACCTGACGCGCGCCCGATCGTCGAAGCCTGCGCCAAGGCCGGCGCCTATGTGGTGACGCAGTGGAACAAGCCGTCCGACCTGCACCCGAAGGACTTCAACCCGAATTATGTTTCCCACATCGAGTTCGACGGCATCGAAAGCGGCAAGACCATCGCCGAGATCCTGTTCAAGACCATCGGCGGCAAGGGCGGCATCGTCGCGCTCGGCGGCCTGATCTCGACCACGGCGGCGATCGAACGCAAGAAGGGCCTCGACGCGGCCCTTGCCGCCAATCCCGACATCAAGCTGCTCGACTTCCAGGTCGCCAACTGGAAATCGACGGAAGCCTTCGACTTGATGGGCAATCTGCTCACCCGCTTCGGCGACGACATCAAGGGCATCTGGGCCGCCAATGACGACATGGGCTCCGGTGCACTCGAAGCGCTGCGCGCCGAGAACCTTGCCGGCAAGGTGCCGATCGTCGGCGTCGACGGCATCAATACGGCGGTCGACGCGGTGCGCACGGGCGAGTTCGCCTGCACCGTTACGTCCGATCCGTTCTGGCAGGGCGGCATGGGTCTCGCCATCGGCTACAACGCCAAGATCGGCAAGTTCGATCCGACCAAGGAGCCGCCGGAACACCGCGAGTTCTACGGCAAGGCGGTGCTGATCTCGCATGACAATGTCGAGGAATATTACAAGACCAATGTCGATTCCAAGCCGGAGATCGACTGGAACGATCTGTGGGGCCGGGTGACTGGAGCCATCCGCACCTGATCAACCGGAGCGGGCCGCATCTCCCTGGTGGCCCGCTTCCTCCCGCAGCCGTCGCGATCCCCTCGTCGCGACGGCTGTCATCAGCAGACGGGAAGCGGTTTCTTGACAATCCATACAGAACCCCTGAAGTCCGTTTCGGACATCGAGCGGACGACGCTTATGACAGTTCTCCCCGGCCGCATCGCCACCGTGTTCGGTGGCAGGCGCTGGCGCAGCCTGGCGCCGCTGGCGGTGCTGATCGTGCTCTGCGTGCTGATCGCCATCGCCAATCCCAATTTCATCGAGTTGCGCAACCTGGTGCGGCTTGCCAATTCGGCCGCCGTGCCGCTGACGCTGGCCATGGGGCTGACCTTCATCATCCTGATGGGCAGCATCGACCTCTCCGTGGAGGGCACGCTGTCGGTGTCGGCCATGGTGGTGGTGCTGCTCGCCGCCAATGACGCGAACGCCAATGACTATGGCTGGTGGGCGGTGCTCGCCGCAATTGTCGCCGGCACCGCGATGGGGTTCGTCAGCGGCCTCGTCCAGACCATGCTGCGCATCCCCTCCTTCATGGCGACGCTCGGCATGTGGTTCATCGGCCTTGGCCTGTCAGTCTATATGCTGGGCGGCTCGGCGATCCGGCTCAACGACGCCTCGATCCGCGACCTCGCACTGCACCGTTTCCTGGGCTTGCCGGTGGCAGTCTGGGTCGCCTTTGGCGCTTTCCTGCTCGCCGCCGTCATTCAGTACCACACCAAGCTCGGGCGCCACATTCTGGCGATCGGCGGTGATGAGGATGTCGCCAAGCTCTCCGGCGTCAACGTGGTGCGTGTGCGCATCACCGCCTTTGCGTTGGCCGGTTTCTTCTTCGGCATATCGGGCGTGCTTGCCGCTGCCCAGCTTGGCCAGTCGCATGCCGTCATCGGTGACGGCAGGCTGTTCGCAGCGGTCACCGCCGTCGTCGTCGGCGGCACGGCGCTCACCGGCGGCGAAGGCGGCGTCGTCAACACGCTGATCGGCGTGCTGATCGTCACCGTGCTGGCCAATGGCATGATCCTGCTCGGCATCTCGCCCTATATCCAGCAGACCGTGCAGGGCCTGATGATCATCGCCGCGGTGGCGCTGTCGCTCGATCGCGTTCGCCTCAGGATCGTCAAGTGAGCGCCATGCTGAACGCATCCGGCATCATCAAGAACTTTCCCGGCGTCCAGGCGCTGCGCGACGTTTCGATCGAAGTCCGGCCGAACGAGGTGGTAGGCCTGATCGGCGAGAACGGCGCCGGCAAGTCGACGCTGATGCGCGTGCTGGCCGGCAGCTACCGGCCGGATGGCGGCAGCCTGACGCTGGACGGCGAACAGCTGCGCATGCGCAGTCCGCGCGACGCGGCACGGCACGGCATCGGCATGGTGTTCCAGGAACAGTCGCTGGTGCTCAATCTGACCGTCGCCGAAAACATCTATCTCGGCGAGGAGGATCGCTTCACCCGCTTCGGCATCGTCAACTGGCGCGCCATGAACGCGGCGGCGCGCCGGCAGTTGGCCAAGATCGGCATCGACATCGATGTCACGGCGCGCACCTCCGAACTCACCTTCGCGGCGCGCCAGATGGTCGAGCTGGCCAAGGCGCTGACATTGGAGGAAGTGGTCGAACGGCAGTTGCTCATTTTGCTCGACGAGCCGACCTCGGTGCTCAACGCCGCCGATATCGAAGTGCTGTTCGCGCGCGTGCGCTCGCTCAAATCGCGCGCCAGCTTCGTCTTCGTCTCGCACCGTCTCGACGAGGTGCTGGCGATATCAGACCGCGTCTACACGATGAAGGACGGCGCGGTCGTCGCCGAACACCGCGCGGCCGAGGTCACCGCGCCGGAGCTGCACGAGATCATGGTCGGGCGCGGCCTGCAGGCCGAATATTACCGCGAGGCTCGCCAGCAGGCGCCGCGCGACACGGTCATGGTCGAGGCCAGGGGACTGGGCGCGAACGGTGCCTATCACGGTGTCGACCTGAAAATCAGGGCCGGCGAGATCGTCGGCATTGCCGGCGTCGTCGGCTCCGGCCGCGAAGAAGTCACGCGCACCATCGGCGGCTTCCTGCAGCACGATGCCGGCGAAATGAAAATCGCCGGTGACGCCGTGCGCTTCGCCTCGCCGGAGCCGGCGGTGCGCAAGGGGATCGGCTATGTGCCGCGCGAGCGCAGGCTCGAAGGCCTGGTGATGTTCCTGTCGATCGCCGAGAACATTTCGCTGGCCGATCTCTCCAGCGTCATGCGCCATGGCGCCATCGACTATGGCAAGGAGCGCCGGCTCGCCGCCGACTGGATCAAGCGGCTGCGCATCAAGGCGCCCGGCCCCGATGCCGCCTGCCGCAAGCTCAGCGGCGGCAACCAGCAGAAGGTGGTGCTGGCGCGCTGGATGACGGCGGGCTCGCGCATCCTGGTGCTCGATCACCCGACGCGCGGCCTCGATGTCGGCGCCAAGGAAGAGGTTTACGAACTGGTCCGCGATCTCTCCGCGCAAGGCGTGGCGATCCTTCTGATTTCCGACACGCTGGAAGAGACGATCGGCCTGTCGCACCAGGTGCTGGTGATGCGCGACGGCGAAATCACCGCGCGCTTCGACGCCACCCCGGGCAAGAAGCCGAACCAGGTTGATCTACTGCGAGCGATGGTATGAACCGATGAGTGAAGGTTTTTCCATCAGGCAGGTGTTCGAAGGCAAGTGGACGCAGGGCGCCATTCCCCTGGTCCTGCTGGTCGCGCTTTTGCTGATCATCGAACTCGCCGCGCCCGGCTTCCTGACCGGCGAGACCGTAGCGCTGCTCTTCGCCAACACCGCCGTGCTGTTCATCCTGGCGACCGGCGTCACCTTCGCCATTCTGCTCGGCGGCATCGACCTGTCGATCCAGGCGGTCGCCTCGCTGGCGAGCGTCATCCTGGCGCAGTTGCTGCCTTCGCTAGGGCTTGCCGCGTTCCCGGTGGCGATCCTGTCCGGGCTTGCCTTCGGCACATTGAGCGGCATCGTCCATGTCAAGCTGCGCGTGCCGTCCTTCGTGGCGACGCTCGCCACCGGCGGCGTCGTCACCGGCCTGGCGCTCTGGGTCTCCAACGGTCGCGCCATCACCATCGAGGAAGCGGGCCGCGAAAACACCGCCTGGATCAACGCCACGGTCGCCGGGGTGCCGGTGGTGGTGCTGATCTCGGCGGTCATCGGCATCGCCGCCTTTCTGGCGCTACGCTACACGCGCTTTGGCCGCCAGGCGATTGCCGTCGGCGCCGGCGAACCGGCCGCCTGGGCGGCGGGCATCAATGTCGACCGCACCAAGATCATCGCCTTCGCCGCTTCAGGCATGCTGGCGGCTGTCGCCGGCGTGGTGCTGGCGGCAAGACTGTCGAGCGGCTCGCCGGTGCTTGCCAATCAATTGCTCTTGCCGGCCATCGCCGCCGTCATTGTCGGCGGCACCGCCATCACCGGCGGACTGGGCGGCGTGGCGCGGACCGCGGTCGGCGCGCTGATCATCTCGATCGTGCGCATCGGCATGACCTTCGTCGGCGTCAATATTTTCCTGGAAAACATGGTGTTCGGCGCGGTACTCATCGCCGCCGTCGCCATCACCATCGACCGCAGCAAGATCGCGGTCATCAAGTGACAGCTCGATCCGCACCGCCTCCCAAGCCAGCGCGGACAGGACGGGGTCGCATCACAAGCCCGATGCGACCCCGCTTGGTCAGATCACATCGTGTCGAGGCCGATCAGCTCGATCTTGTAGCCGTCCGGGTCTTCGACGAAAGCAATATGGGTGGTGCCATGCTGCATCGGTCCGGGCTTGCGCGGGATCTTGGCGCCGCGCTTTTCGAGTTCGGCGCAGACGGCGTAGATGTCGTTGACGCCGAGCGCCAGGTGGCCGAAGCCGGTGCCGATCTCGTAGGGCTCTTCCCTGCCCCAGTTCAGCGTCAGCTCGACGACGGCCTCCTTGTCCTCCGGCCCATAGCCGACAAAGGCGTTGGTGAACTTGCCGCCGGGATAGTCGTCGCGGCGCAGCAATGTCATGCCGAGAACCTCGGTGTAGAAGGCGATCGACTTGTCGAGGTCGAGCACCCTGATCATGGTGTGCATATAGCGAAAGCCCGGGGCGTCGCTCATTGGGTAAGTCCTCCGAATTGGGTGATTTGCGGGTCTGACCATCCACATCAAACGGCGGGTCGGGACGTGGCCTCACTTGATGTTCTAAATCAGGGTTGTATGATAACACGACAAGAACGGTGGTTGTCCAGTCGTTTTTCCCAGGGGTCCAGAGTCCATTCATGAATGCCGTGCCGCCCACCTCCGCATCGCTGATCGCTGCCCTGGCCGGCGTGCTGCCGAATGGTGGGCTGCTGACCGCGGATGAGGATCTGGCGCGCTACAGCCGCGACTGGTCGGGCGACCATTTCGGCCGCCCGCTGGCGGTGGCGCGTCCGGCCTCGGTCGAGGAGATGTCGGCGCTGATGCGGCACTGCCATGCCGAACGCATCCCCGTCGTGCCGCAAGGCGGCCTGACCGGCCTCGTCGGTGCGGCGGTGGCGGCGGATGGCGGCGAGATCGTCATCTCGCTGGAGCGCATGAACCGGATCCGCTCGATCAGCCCGATCGACTTCGCCATGGTGGTCGAGGCCGGCTGCATCCTCGAGGAGGCCAAGCGCGCCGCCGAGGAGAGCGACTGCCTGCTGCCGATCACCTTCGGCGCGCAAGGCAGCTGCCGCATCGGCGGCAATGTCGCCACCAATGCCGGCGGCTTCAACGTGCTGCGCTACGGCATGACGCGCGACCTGGTGCTCGGGCTCGAAGTGGTACTGGCCGACGGCCGCATCTGGAACGGGCTGAAGGTGCTGCGCAAGGACAATCGCGGCTACGACCTCAAGCAGGTCTTCATCGGCTCGGAAGGCACGCTCGGCATCGTCACCGCTGCCGCGCTGAAGCTGTTCCCCAAGCCGACGCAGATCGAGACCGCGTTGGTGGGCTTGCGCTCGGTCGAGGACGCGATGGCGCTCTATGCGCGGGCGCGGCGCGACTGCAGCGACCTGCTGACCGCGTTCGAACTGATCCTGCGCGGCGGCATCGAGATCACCATGCGCGAGGGCAAGGATTTTGCCGATCCGCTCAACAAGCCCTACCCGGCCTATGTGCTGATCGAGGTGTCCTCCGGCGGGCTGATCGACCTCTCCGCCATGCTTCTCGGTTTTCTCGGCGGCGTCGCCGATATCGTCGAGGATGGCATCGTCGCTTCGACGCGGGCTCAGGCCGAGCGGCTGTGGCTCTATCGTGAGATCATGGTCGAGCGGCAGGGCCGCGGCGGCCGCTACCTGCGCACCGACGTTTCGGTGCCGATCTCGAAGCTCGCCGATTTCGTCACCGACGCGCTGTTCGAATTGCAGCGGGCGCGCCCGGATGCGCTGGCCGTCACCTACGGCCATGTCGGCGACGGCAACATCCATCTCAATGTGGTGCCGCCGGAAGGCATGGGCGCTGAAGCGATCGAGCATCTGTTCGAGCAGGCCGAGGCGGAGATCTTTGCCGTCGTCGACCGCTATGGCGGCTCGATCAGCGCCGAGCACGGCATCGGACGGGTCAAGCAGAAGGCGTTTCTCGAACGGATCGATCCGGTGACGCTCGACCTTGCTGCAGGCATCAAGGAGGCATTCGATCCGCGCCATATCCTGAGCAACGGCCGCATTCTGGCGTCCGCATCCGCCGTCGACTATAGGTGAGCGATGACGCTGAAACTCGACAAGGTCAATCGCGGTCCGCATCTCTCCACCCTGGTGGCGAGTTCCATCTCGCGCGAGATCGCGCAGGGGCGCCTCAAGCCCGGCGACCAGCTGCCGACCGAGCAGGCGCTGGCGACGACCTTCGGCGTCAGCCGCAACGTGGTGCGCGAGGCGATCGCAAGGTTGCGCTCGGAAGGCCGCATCTGGTCGCAGCAGGGGCGCGGCGCCTTCGTGGTGGAGGGCAACAACCCAACGGTGCTGACCATAGACTATGAGGCGCTGCAGCGCGCCGACTCGTTCCGAAATCTGTTCGAACTGCGCGGCATCCTCGAGGTGCAGGCGGCGGCCTTTGCCGCAAGGCGCCGCACCGAGGCCGATCTCACCGCGATGGACGATGCGCTGGCCGGCATGCGTGCGGCACCCTATGGCAGCGTCGCCTGGCTGCGCAGCGACCTTGAGTTCCACCGCACCGTCGCCGAGGCGACGCGCAACGGCTACATGGGCCAGTTCCTCGGCTTCGTTTCCGAGCGTGTTCGAGAAAGCATCCTCGCCGCCGGCAACCAGCAGAAATCGGACGACATGGCCCGCATCACGCTCGGCGAACACGGGCGCATCCTGTCCGCTATCCGTGCCGGCGATGTGGAGGGTGCGCAAGCGGCGATGCGCGACCATCTGGCGGGCGCGGCGCTGCGGGTTGGGCTGCATGATGGGGACGTGGCTGCGGAGGCAGCGCTGGTGCCAGAGGTGGCGTCTCCGGTGCGGCATTCGAGATTGCGAAAGGGGGTTCGTGGGCGGGCCGGGGGATAAAGTCCTAGCCAGCCGCGCTCGCCTGAACACGCCGATCGCTTCCCCCACCCCAGAGC
>NZ_RZTG01000041.1:0-8588 GCF_003997175.1 Mesorhizobium sp. Primo-A | reverse complement strand
TGACCGACTTGTCCTCTTTCTCGTAGGCGGGATGGCGAAACAGCACCTTGACGCCATGCAAGGGAACCGGCTTGCCGGCGGCGTCGGTGAGGCCATAGCGAACTTCGCCCCATGCGATGGTCAGCCTGCCGGTCCAGCCAAGGGCTGCTTGCGCGCGACCCTCCTCGGCCTTCTTGTTGAATTGCTGGCTCGCCACATAGGTGTTCTCGACGACAAGGCCGGTCCAACTGGTGTTGGCGAGCGTGGCCATCGTCAGATTGACCGCGATGACCACGCCGAAGAAGGCAAGGATGGTGAACAGCATGTGCCTGCCGGTGAATTCGCGGGTTTTTTCAGCGTTAGCGGTCATCTGGCGATCTCCGGCGCGTTGAAGGTGGCGGTGTATTCGTCCGCCTCGAAGCTCGACTTGTCCTCGACACGGAACGTGAAGGTTTGCGCTGCGCCACGGATTTGGTCGGCCGGCTGGCGCACGAAGACCTTCAGCATTTTCAGGCGATCGGGCTCGACCGGGATGGCAAAGGAGCGACCCGCCTTGATGTCGTCCCCGACCACGCTCATTTCGCCTCCTTGCAAGCCCTGCATGGTGACAACAATGATCCGCGGCTCGGGGATCATGTTGAGCAGTTTGACGGTGTAGCCGTTGCGGATCGAGCCGTCGGACAACGGTACGAATTGCGGATTGCGGTCGTGCAGCACATTGACTTCGAGCCTGTCGCGCGTCAGCAGCGAATAGAGCAGACCCAGGCCGATCAGCGACCACAGACCCATGTAGACGTAGGTGCGTGGCCGGAAGATCTTGCTGACATGGAAATGCGCCACCTTGTCGGAGAACAGGCCATCAGCGGTCCTGACCAGCGACGGGTTGACTGAACTGGAGCCGCCCGCGGTCGCCAGCATCATGTTGGCGTTGTAATCGGAGAGCGTTGCGTAGGAAATCAGTCCGCGTTCCCTGCCGAGCTTGCCCATGACGCCGTCGCAGGCGTCGATGCAAAGCGCGCAGGTGATGCATTCGAGCTGCTGGCCGTCGCGAATGTCGATCCCCATCGGGCAGACCGCGACACAGGCATTGCAGTCGACGCAGTCGCCGACCGACTGTCCCGCGGCTTGCACCGACTTGGCATGACGCGAACGCGGTTCGCCGCGCCAGTCATTGTAGGTGACGGTGAGCGAACTTTCGTCGAGCATGGCCGCCTGGATGCGTGGCCATGGGCACATGTAGGTGCAGACCTGTTCGCGCATCAGCCCGCCGAACGTATAGGTCGTGGCCGTCAGCACGGCGACGGTGATGTAGGCAACGGGTGCCGCGGTGCCGGTAAAGAGTTCGCCAACCAGCGTCGGCGCATCGGCAAAATAGAAGATCCAGGCGCCGCCCGTCGCCGCCCCTATGCCCAGCCAGATGGCGTGTTTCGATGCCCGCAGCGCAAGCTTGCGGGCGGTCCATGGGCCGGCATCGAGTTTCATGCGTGCGTTGCGATCACCCTCGATGGCGCGCTCGACGACCAGAAACAGATCGACCCATACAGTCTGCGGACATGTATAGCCGCACCAGGCGCGACCGATAGTCGACGTGATCAGGAAAAGACCGACGCCGGCCATGATCAGAAGGCCGGCCACATAGTAGAATTCCTGCGGCCAGATCTCGATGAAGAAGAAGTAGAAGCGCCGGTTGGCGAGATCGAGCAGCACGGCCTGGTCCGGGGCGAACGGGCCACGGTCCCATCGCAACCACTGTGTCAGGTAGTAGATACCGAGTGTGATCGCCATCACCAGCCACTTGAACCGACGAAAGTTCCCTGTTGCCCGTTTCGGGAATATCTTCTTGCGCGCGGCATACATCGGCTGGCGCACCTTGGCGGAATTGGCCGCTTCGGCTTCGAGCCGCTCTACCTGCGTATTGTCCAGCACATGCATCTCCACTCGCGCAGGCGACAATCTGCCCATGCCCAGGCTGCCAGCGTAGGCAAGTCTTGGCGCGGGGCGGGGGCAGGCGCGTTGATGCAAGTCAATTACCGGTGCCGAATATAGGTCGAGGCCCGGCATGGCCGGGCCTCGTCGCTTGGCTGGCGAAGGGTGGGAACAGGTCCCCGCTTCCTATTCCCCACCACCAAGCGAATGGATATAGACGGCGAGTTCCTTGACCTTGGTCTCGCCCAGGCGTGCGCCCCAGGCCGGCATGACGCCCTGTTTTGGCGCACGGACCTGTGCGGCGATGGCTGTCTCACCGGATCCATAGAGCCAGATCGCATCGGTCAGGTCGGGCGCCCCGAGCTCCTTGTTGCCTTTTGCATTGTCGCCATGACAGGCCACGCAATTTTCGGCAAAGACCTTGGCGCCGGGCTCGACGAGGCTGGCATCCTGGACCTTTCCCGACAGGCTGGCGACATAGGTGCTAACCTGAGCGATCTGGTCAGTGGTTATGATGTCGCCAAAGGCAGGCATTTCCGACAGGCGCGTCTCCGCATCGGACGCAAAGCGGATGCCGTGCATAATCGTCTGCTGGATCTGCTCGGCCTTGCCGCCCCACAGCCAGTCGTCGTCGTTGAGATTGGGAAAGCCCTTGGAACCTTGGGCGCCGGAGCCATGACATTGTACGCAATTGACCTTGAAAGCGGCGCCACCGGCGGCGATTGCGAATTCGCGCAGGCCATCGTCCGCGGCGATCTCCGAGACGCTCTTGGACGCCACCGCCGAGATGTATTTGCCCTTGGCGGCTTCAGCCGCAGTCAGCTCGTTCCTGACTTCGTTGCGGCTGGAATAGCCGAGCAAACCCTTCGTCGCCGAGTGCAGCAGGGGCCATGCCGGATAGGCGATGGTGTAGCCGATGGCCCAGACAATGGTGATGTAAAACGTGATGACCCACCATCTGGGAAGCGGGTTGTTCAGTTCCCGGATGCCATCCCATTCGTGGCCGGTGGTCGAGACGCCGGAGATTTCATCGATATGCTCGTCGCTCATGATCACTCGTCCTCAAGGGGAATCCGGGCAGCTTCGTCGGCCAGCTTGCGGCTGCCGGGGCGGAGCGCGAAGGCAGTCGCGCCGACAAAGAAAAGCGCCATGGCGACCAGGCCCCAGCTGTCGGCAAACTCTCGCATCAAATTGTAATCCATGGGTAGAACTCCCTCAGCGATAGCCCGCGGCTTCATCGTAGTTCTTGAAATCGACCAGCGTGCCGAGCATCTGGAGATAAGCGACAAGGGCATCCATTTCGGTGACCTGTTGCGGGTTGCCGTCGAAGTCGCCGATCTTGGCTTTGGGGTAGCGGGCTTCGAGGCCGGACGTGTCGGCGTTGGGATCGGCTTGCGCCATCAGGTCGGCATTGGCGCGGGCGATCATGTCATCGCTGTAGGGGACACCGACACGCCTGTTGGCAACCAGATGCGTCGAGAAGTCCTCCACCTCGATCGGCGTGTCTTTGAGGAACGCGTAGCTCGGCATGATCGATTCCGGCACCACCGAACGCGGATCCGTGAGATGCTCGACATGCCACAGATTCGAGTAGCGGTCGCCAACTCTGGCGAGGTCCGGCCCGGTACGCTTCGATCCCCACTGGAAAGGATGATCGTACATCGACTCGGCAGCCAGGCTGTAGTGACCGTAGCGCTCGACTTCGTCGCGGAACGGCCTGATCATCTGGCTGTGGCAGAGGTAGCAGCCCTCGCGCACATAGATGTTGCGCCCGACAAGTTCGAGCGGCGAATAGGGGCGCATGCCTTCCACCTTCTCGATCGTGTTGTCGAGATAGAAGAGCGGTGCGATCTCGACGATGCCGCCGACGGTCACCACAAGAAGAGAGCCAACGAGAAGAAGCGTGGCGTTCTTCTCGATGAGTGCGTGTCTGTCCATCAAGCCCATTGTCTGGCTCCTTATTCGGCAGGCTGAAGGGCGGGAACAGAGCCGGGCATCGGCTCCTCCTCGCGCTGGTATCCGAGGATGGTCATGGCGATGTTCCAGGCCATGATCAGGGCGCCGGAGAGATACATTGCCCCGCCAATGGCGCGCATGAGATAGTAGGGATGCATGGCGGCCACGGTTTCGGCGAAGGAATAGACCAGGAAGCCCTGCTCGTCGTATTCACGCCACATCAGGCCCTGCATGACGCCGGAAACCCACATGACGGCGGCGTAGACAACGATCCCCAGGGTCGCCAGCCAGAAGTGCCAGGTGACGAGCCTCAGCGAGTAGAGCCGCTCACGGTTCCAGAGCTTCGGCACCATGAAGTAGATTGCGCCGAACGAGATCATGCCGACCCAGCCGAGCGCACCGGAGTGCACGTGGCCAATGGTCCAGTCGGTGTAATGCGACAGCGAGTTGACCGTCTTGATCGACATCATCGGACCTTCGAAGGTCGACATGCCGTAGAAGGCGATGGCCATCACCATCATACGGATGATGGGGTCTGTGCGCAGCTTGTCCCAGGCGCCGGACAGCGTCATCAGGCCGTTGATCATGCCACCCCATGACGGCATCCACAGCATGATCGAGAACACCATGCCGAGCGTCTGCGCCCAATCGGGCAGGGCGGTGTAGTGCAGGTGATGCGGCCCGGCCCAGATGTAGAGAAAGATGATCGCCCAGAAATGGATGATCGACAGCCGATAGGAATAGACCGGCCGGTTCGCCTGCTTGGGCACGAAGTAATACATCATGCCGAGGAAGCCGGCAGTGAGGAAGAAGCCGACGGCGTTGTGGCCATACCACCATTGCGTCAGGGCGTCCTGGACCCCGGAAAAGGCGGAGTAACTCTTTGAGCCCAGGAACGAGGCCGGCATCGACAGGTTGTTGATCACATGCAGCATCGCGATGGTCACGATGAAGGAGAGGTAAAACCAGTTGGCGACGTAGATGTGCGGTTCCTTGCGCTTGAAGATCGTGCCAAGGAACAAGATCAGATAGGCGACCCAGACGATGGTCAGCCAGATGTCCACGTACCATTCGGGTTCGGCGTATTCCCGGCTCTCGGTGATGCCGAGCAGATAGCCGGTCGCGGCCATGACAATGAAAAGCTGGTAACCCCAGAACACGAACCAGGCGAGATCGCCGCCGAACAGGCGCGCGCGACAGGTGCGTTGCACGACGTACAATGACGTGCAAAGCAATGCGTTGCCGCCGAATGCGAAGACCACTCCGGACGTATGCAGCGGCCGCAAACGGCCGAAGTTGAACCAGGGCTGGATGTTGAGATCGGGGTAGGCAAGCTGCAGCGCGATGACCACGCCGACAAGCATGCCGACGACACCCCAGAACATGGTGGCGATGGCGCCGTAGCGGATTGGACCATCCATGTAAGCGGATGGGTCAATCGGAGCGGCCACCTCGAAATTCGTGTTGCGGATGAGGATGGCGACAAAACCAAGCAACACAAAAAACAGCACCCACATATGCTGTCGAAAGGGCTGGTCCACGCCGAAGCCCGCGGCCACCAGGGCTGCAAATGTGAAAAGGCTCAAAACGAAGATTTGCGTGCCGAACTTCATGAGCTATCCCCGACCTCGGATTCCGATGCGCGGACGCCAATCCGCATAGACACCAATTCAGCAGTCGCGTTGTCGCCGCCTTGATCCATGTCAAAGCCCAGCCCCTTCTGAGTGGGCAGCGTGGTCTTGCACTCGGAGGCCGCCCTTGAGCCGGAAGAAGGGGCTGGGATCGTCGCTGTTCGAAGCAGGCGATGAAAATCCCGCACCGACTGATCGATCCAGCAGGGAAGTGGTCCAGCCGCGGTGATGAAGCGCGCGCACAGGGAAAAGCTGCAGCTCTGCGACGCCCTGGAAAGAATGGCGGGCGCCTTGCCCGGCGTCGATCGCCTGGAGTGTCTCGGCGCGGCCAACGCGATCGTTCCGCTGCTGCGCAACATTGATCAATACGAAGAGACGGTCATCTTTCCCGCCTACGAGGATGCCGTGGTCAGCAGCAATGCGAACCTTGCCTCAACCCGGCGATTGCGGGCCGAACATATGGAAGACGAATGCGTTGGCGGTGAGGTGACCGAAATTCTGCTGGCCATCGGTCATGGCGAGGCGGTCGAAAACCCCGAAGCCCTCGGGTTCATGTTGCGCGGCCTGTTCGAGAATCTGCGCCGGCACATCGTGTTTGAACGCGAGCATGTCCTGCCGATGATCGGGATCGTCGATCGAGACTAGAGTTGACGCAATTCCGGACGGAAAACTGTTTCAGCCTTTTCCTGGAATTACTCTAGGCTCCGGAGCGGCTCGCCAACCGGGCAAGGCTGTCCACAGTCACATGGCGGTTGTTGTCGATCCGGATCACGCCGTCTGTCCGCAGCCGGGTCAACTGGCGGCTCACCGTCTCGATTGTCAGGCCGAGGAAATCGGCGATGTCGGCACGTGTGAGAGGCAGTTCGAAGCTCGTCGGATTGGTGTTTGGATCGAGCGTGGGATCGATGTTTCTGGCAATCATCAGCAGAAAGCTCGCCACTTTTTCCGCAGCGGTCTTGCGTCCCAGCGTGACCATCCAGTCGCGTGCATCGTCGAGTTCGTTCAGCGTCTGCTTGAGCAGGCGGTGCTCGAGATCCGGCGACTCCCTCATCATCCTTTCGACGGAAGCCCTTGGAAACGAACACAGGGAGACGGCCGTTGCCGCTACCGCGTTGATCACGCTTTCCACCTTGAACGGCCGTCCCAGAAAATCGGGGGCAAACTGAAGCGCGACAATCTGCTGGCGCCCGTCCGAAAGGCTCTTCGTCAGCTTCACGACGCCGGAAAGCACGTTGGAATAGCTGTCGACGGTTTCGGCGTCGCCCATCAGTTCTGACCCCGGTTCAACGGTGTGCTTTGACGAGGTCTTGGCGAGCCCGACCAATTGATCGGGATCAAGGGCACCGCAAATGCCGCGATGCCTTGCCTCGCAGGATTGGCAAAGCACGGGAATACCGGCACTATGAACATCCTGACGCACTGTCATCACGATCGTCCGAGGATCCAGGGTATCGGCAAGATAAGCATCGGCCATTGAAAAAGCCTTGTGGCAGTTTGTCCGGTGCAAAGGCTTTGACCGAAATCAAGGTATCGGCGTGCCGTTGCGGTCATTTTCCGGGCCATGCAACCACAGGAATGGCGAGATGCGACCGGAACTAGCTGCCAGACTTGGCGAGAACGTGCCGCGCTACACGAGCTATCCGACCGCGCCGCATTTCCATCCGGGGGTCGATGCCACTATCTGTCGAGGCTGGCTGGAGGCGCTGGAGAACGGCGACGAGATTTCACTCTATCTGCATATTCCCTTCTGCGACAGACTCTGCTGGTTCTGTGCCTGCCACACCAAGCAAACACGTCACTATGAGCCGGTAACTGCCTATCTCCGCTCGTTGCACGCCGAGATCGCCACCGTTGCCCGTATTGTCGGCGGCAAGGCTGGCGTGCGCGCCATCCACTTCGGTGGCGGCTCTCCGACGATGCTGAAGTCCGAGGACATGGTGGTGCTGGGGAAAGCATTGCGGGCCAGCTTCGATTTCCTTCCGGACGCCAAGATCAGCGTCGAAATCGATCCCAATGATATGGACGACGCCCGTCTTGATGCGCTGGCCGAGATCGGCATGACCCGGGCGAGCCTCGGCGTCCAGGACTTTGACCTGAAGGTACAAAAGGCAATTAACCGCGAGCAAAGCTTTTTGCAGACCAAAGCGGTCATCGATGGCGTTCGTTCGCGCGGCGTCGAATCGGTCAATCTGGACCTGCTCTACGGCTTGCCGCACCAGACCAGGGAGAGCGTCTCCTCAACCGTCGCGCAGGCACTGACCCTGGAACCGGATCGGATGGCGTTGTTTGGCTACGCGCATGTACCCTGGTTCAAGAAGCATCAGACGATGATCGACGAGGCATGGTTGCCTGGTCCGGCACAGCGCCTTGCTCAATCACAACTGGCCGCGTGTCTTATGCTGAACGCGGGGTATGAGCCCGTCGGCTTCGACCATTTCGCCAAGCCCAACGATGCGTTGGCTGTAGCGGCCCGAACCGGCTGCTTGCGCCGGAATTTCCAAGGCTATACCGAGGATCGCTGCGAAACCTTGATCGGCCTCGGCCCATCGTCCATCAGTCAATTTCGCCAAGGCTATGTGCAGAATATGCCATCGAACACGGAGTATGGACGCATGGTCTCAGACGGTGGGCTGGCGGCTGTCCGCGGCATCGCGCTTTCCGACGACGACCGCGTCCGCGGCTGGATCATCGAGAGGCTGATGTGTGATTTCGCCTTCTCAGCCATCGAGCTGGTGGAGCGTTTTGGCAAAGCCGGCCAGAGGCTTCTGCTGAAGGCAAGTTCCACGGCCCTTCATGATCCGGCGCGGTTGCTTGAACTTGATGGTGACCGCTTCGTCGTGCCGGCGGAAAGCCGGCCCTTTGTCAGAAGCATCGCAGCGAAGTTCGACAAATATCTTGAAACCGGCAAAGCCAGGCACTCGGTGGCGGTCTGAGCCGCTCAGAAATGCTCCCACGTCTGAATTGTAGACCGGTTCGCGCGTTCCCATGACGGTTCGATGGCCCCGTTGTTTGTTTTCATGCTGGCGCCCATCATCACCGCCATCGGGTTCTCGGTCGACTATACCAGGGCGGTCCAGACCCGGTCCAACGAGCAGC
>NZ_RZTG01000040.1:0-10562 GCF_003997175.1 Mesorhizobium sp. Primo-A | reverse complement strand
GGTCGATCCGGTCGAACCTGTTGCCCCAGTAGAGCCGGTCGAACCTGTCGATCCGGTCGAGCCAGTTGCTCCGGTATTACCGGTTGCACCTGTGGCGCCGGTCGAGCCTGTTGCTCCAGTCGAGCCGGTCGAACCTGTTGCCCCAGTAGAGCCGGTCGAACCTGTTGCCCCAGTAGAGCCGGTCGAACCTGTCGATCCGGTCGAGCCAGTTGCTCCGGTATTACCGGTTGCACCTGTGGCGCCGGTCGAGCCGGTCGCACCAGTAGAGCCTGTTGCTCCAGTCGAGCCGGTCGCACCAGTAGAGCCTGTTGCTCCAGTCGAGCCTGTTGCTCCGGTCGAACCAGTAGAGCCTGTTGCTCCGGTATCACCGGTCGAGCCAGTCGCTCCTGTATCGCCCGTCGCACCTGTGGCTCCGGTATCGCCTGTGGCACCCGTTGAGCCCGTGGCACCGGTATCGCCCGTAGCACCCGTTGCTCCGGTATCGCCTGTTGGTCCGGTATCCCCGGTCGAACCTGTTGCACCAGTATCGCCAGTCGCGCCTGTGGCGCCGGTCGCACCAGTAGCCCCGGTTGCGCCCGTAGCGCCGGTCGCACCAGCGGCCCCTGTCGCACCCGCGGTGCCAGTGCTCGCGAGGGTTAATAGGCCACCATTAAAGTGGTCGCCATCGTTGCCCGCGGCGCCTGGGTTGTTGATTGGCGTGGTAGCGAAAAGATAACCCGGTTGGTTGCCCGCCGTGACGGGGTCAGCGTCGGCGACAAAAGTAAGTGTGCCGTATAGGCGGAAGCCAGAGTCATAGATGAGATAAGTATGGCCAATATCTGGAACTGTTACTGTTATCGAGAATTTTGGAGCCACGGCATTGGCTGCGGATGGCAACTGAAAGCTACCTACAACCGTATCATCGGTTGTAGCTGGCGTATTAATTGTATCAATCAAGTAGTACGTGTTGATATTGTTACTTGATCCAGTATCTATAGTGCCGGTAAGTGTCAGATCGCCCGCAGCCAGAACCCCCACGTAATCCGCCGCGCCTTCAGAGGTTAGTGGCGGCAGGGGCGAGGACGCGTTCCTGCGTGCGCACAGCTCCCAGGCGCCGCCCAGGTCGGCTGCGCCGACTAGCGTTCTCGATGCGCAGACGTCCGCGCCAACTGCCTCTTCCAGAGCCGCCACGAAGGTCTCGCCCGCCTCCCCCGACGCCGTCTCGCAGCTCCACAGCCGCAGCTCGCCGTCTGTGGCAAGCGCCCGGCCGATTGCGGCAAGATCCTCGGCCTCTTCCTGCAATGTAGCAGATGACCACTCCCCTGCTGTGAAGCCGACACGCCCAGACCCACCATGTGCAATGACGTGCACCGCTTCGAGCCCTGCGTGCCCCGCGAGCGCGGCAGCGATCTGCCGCGCCGCCGGTCGGCGGCCGTTGAGCACAATCGCTTGAACCTCGGGTCGCACGCTGCCGAGAATTGCCTGGAGGTCGGAAACTGAAGGATCGACAAAAAGAACTTCAGAGGCACGGGCCATGACTGGCTCCTGTTGGCTTCGAACTCAATTCACCGGCAGCCACTCACTGGCCTAGCCGGCAAGTACTGCGACTAGAGAGATTTACCTCCCGGACGGCCCGACGGCGCCGTGGGGACGTTCCACCACTGGCGTCTCGACGCGGAGGAAGTTGGCGACCTGGAAGTTCCCGCCTTCATCAAACGTCCCAATGGCAAGCGAGCCGGCGGTGCTTGGGACTTTGACGGTGAGGGCGACAGCGAGGCTTCGCTTGACGGCTCTGGGAAGAACGACCTGACCGACAATAGCGCTCTTGGCCGTGTCCAGAATGAAATAATTTATATTTTCAATCGTGTCGCCGATCGGCAAAATGCCTCGAACGGTGACTTCCATAGCCGCAAATCCTGCCGTGAAGCTCATCATCTTCTCCTTGGTCGCCGGCGGCCGGGCCGCAGCTTCTCTTGGTCGTACCTTAGATTTCAATCGCTGGTTCAATGGCTGCAGAGCGCGGGCGCCCGGTGAGGCCGGTCGCGCGCATTGCCGCATTGCGGGCAGGTCTAAGAGACGGGTGCGCAAGGCTTGGCAGCCTCTTCGTGCCGCTCGATCGGATGGCGCCCCAGTTGTCTTCGCCCAGGTGAGTGAGGCGTCCAAAGGACACCGAGGAATACCCATCAATCGCTGGGTAATCCGTGCTGTTGGCCGACTGCGGGTAATTCAGGCGTTGTTCTACGCCTAAGCCTGCGTCATGGCCCCATCGCCTCGTACACGGTATCACCCCAACCATGGTCACTCCCGTCACGCGTGTCCCCGATTTCTCGACGACGACTTACGAGGGAACCAACTGCTTGCGGGGGAACATCAGATTTGGGAAAACGCCGGCCTTGAGTTCAAGGCCGTACAACGTCTTCTCTTGCACGTCACCACACACTCGCCACGCCCTCACGCACGAAGTGACTTGCTCCAGACACTCTCCTGGCTTCGCAGACGCAGCCCAACAGGCCCTCTGCCCGGTTCGCGGGAACCCTCTCAACACAAGACATTAGTAAAATCTAAAATTAGCAACTTGTAAATAACCAAGTTAACAATTTATTAATTGTGGACCATGAGTAACTACTTTCGGTCGACATCAAATGGCGCGCATGGGCCGAACGCATCGAAAAATCCGAGGCTTAAGGGTGCCCTCTGGTTCGCGTCGAACCCTCGATGTCGCGGCGGAATTTGCGCCTCAGCGATTGGGTCGACGGGAAATTCTGTTCTTAACCCTCTGGTCCCGAGCGACCGCAAGACCCTTGCTGCGACGGAAAGCGCTGGCTAAACAATGGACGGGTTGAGGCAGCACTTGGCTGTGAAGGGGCAATCGTTCTTTGCAACAAAGGTCATGCAAATGGCCAAGGCGACGGGATGATGCATGAGATATAAAGCCGGACAAAGGCGCAGGAATTCCCTTCAACAATTTCCAGCAGCGTGTAACGAACGCCACTCCGCCAAGGGATTAGCATGAGCACCATCGGCCTGTGCATGATCGTCAAGAACGAGGCAAAGGTCATCTTGCAATGCCTCGCCAGCGCGCTTCCTCTCGTTGACTACGTGCTCGTCATCGACACGGGTTCCGAGGACGGCACGCAGGACCTCATCCGTACCTTCCTGACCCTGCACAATGTCAAAGGCACAGTCATCGACGAGCCTTGGCGGGACTTTGCGTACAACCGTACCTTTGCCCTTGACCGCCTGCGTGAAGTCGAGACGGTCGACTACGCCATGATCATCGACGCCGACGACGTCGTGGTCCAAGACGCTGACTTCGATCCGATCGCGTTCAAGTCGAACATGGAACACGATCTCTACGACGTCGAGGTGTCCCATGGGGGCATTTCGTTTTATCGCCCGCAGATTTGCCGCAACCGGCTTCCCTTCTCCTTCAAGGGCGTGCTGCACGAATATCTCGAGGCCCCTCCCGGCCATCTCACACGCGAGACCGCCAAGGGTTTTCGCGTGGCGACGGGGCGTGGCGGAGCACGCAGTCAAAACCCGCGAAAGTACCAGGACGACGCGGCGGTTCTTGAAAACGCGCTTGCTACGGAGACCGACCCGTTCCTTATTTCGCGATACACCTTCTATCTGGCGCAGAGCTATAGGGATTCCGGAGAACGTGAAAAATCGCTGGCAAACTATCTGAAGCGCGCCGAGCTGGGCTTCTGGGACGAGGAAATCTATGTCAGCCTGCTCGAAGCGGGCAATCTCATGGCAGCGCTGGGACGGCCATTCGACGAGGTCGTTGCAATCTTTGAGCGTGCGACGCAGGCCGTTCCCGCCCGCGCTGAAGCTCTTCACGCCGCGAGCCTCTATTGCCGCACCCAGGGCCGGAACGCGGAGGGAGCGGAATTTGCGCGTCGAGGGCTCGACCTTGCACAACCCCCCGGACTTTTCATACAGCCTTGGGTCTACGATTACGGATTGCTCGACGAGTTTGCCGTCAATGCCTACTGGACAGGCGCTTACCGGGATTCACTCGACGCCTGTCTGAAATTGCTCGCCAGCGAAAAATTGCCGGCGGAAATGGCGAAGCGCGTGGTAGCCAACGCGCGTTTCGCCACTGACAAGCTTCCGGTGCATGAACCGTCGAATCTCGGGGCGTTCGGGACAGAGAGCTTGATCGATCAGCACAAGCTTATCCGGCAGCGTTCGCTGCGGTCGCGCCTGAAGGGTTCACCGCGCATCCTGATTGCAATCCTGGCAAAGCAGAAGGAACTGGCACTGCCGCTTTACCTCGAGTGCATCGAGGCGCTCGACTACCCGAAGGCATCGATCGTCCTATACATCAGGACAAACAACAATACCGACAGGACCGAGCATATACTGCGCGAATGGGTAGAGCGCGTGGGTCACCTCTATGCTGCGGTCGAAATCGACGCCTCGGACGTCGTCGATCGTGTTGAGCAGTTTGGCGAGCACGAATGGAATGAGACGCGCTTCAGAGTGCTTGGCCGAATCCGCAACATAAGTCTGCGGAAAACGCTCGAGCACGGCTGCGATTTCTATTTCGTGGCCGACGTCGACAATTTCGTGCGATCGGCCACGCTGCGAGAACTTGTCGCGCTTGATTTGCCAATCGTCGCGCCTCTGCTTCGCTCTATCTCGCCGGGCCAATATTATTCGAACTATCATGCCGAGATCGATGCCAACGGGTATTATCTGCAGTGCGATCAGTATGGTTGGGTGCTCAACCGCCACGTGCGCGGCGCCATCGAGGTGCCGCTCGTGCATTGCACATATCTTGTCCGGGCTGACGTGCTGACCGAACTGACATACGAGGACGGCACATCGCGGTACGAGTACGTTGTCTTTGCTGCCAGCGCCAGAAAGGCCGGAATCGTCCAGTATATGGATAACCGACAAGTCTATGGCTACATCACCTTTGGCGATGGCCAATACCATGTGAGTGATGGCATCGAGCGGGCTCGAGCGCTGTTGCATGGTGCGGGCGATACCTCCGCATTCACTGCCGCCACGCCCTCTGTCTCCGGGACGATGCCAGCCCGGCCTGTCGAGCCGACGGGTTCCCCGAAAATTCACCTGATAAACCTAGACCGCAGCATCGAGCGCTGGAGCAGGTACCAAAGTAACAACTGGCATCTATTGAACAATACCGTTCGCGTATCAGCCGTTGACGGCACTTCTCTCGACAGGGAGGCGCTCATCAAGGAAGGTCTGATTACCAGTGATTGTCCGTATCCCCCGGGCACGTTGGGGTGCGCTCTATCCCATATCAGCTTGTGGAAGCTGTCGGCTTCAGAAAACAAGACTATAACTATTTTCGAAGACGATATTCGGTCATCGTTTCGATTCACGGAGGAATCCACCAGTATTATATCTCAAGCACGGGCAGATTGGGATATCATACAGTGGGGCTATATATTTGACCCATCCTTTCTCTGGCTTGACCTTGGTTTCTCAAAAGCCAAAATGGAATTCTACGATCGTCAATATACTAATAGAACTGCCTTGTTCCAGTCCGAGAACTTCTCCAGATTCCTTATCAAGGTAGAGCATTCGTTTGGGCTTCAGGCATACACAATCACACCAAGGGGTGCGCGGATACTTCTGGAAAAGTGTCTGCCGCTCCGCAGCAGACTTATCCCGTTTCCTGGAACTGGCGTCGTACTTGACGACACGGGCATTGACTGCGCGATGTGTGCGGCATACGGCTCGATGCAAGCTTTTCTTTGCATGCCGCCACTCGTTATTCTAGACGATGAGCAACCTTCAGATCGAGTGGCGACGGATCAGGGGTGAGCCTTGAAGGACTCTACCTCGATCGCTGGCGAACGGTCGTTCTATTCATGGCCTCACGGGTAAGGAAGAATTCCTAACACCTGAATGATTACAGCAAATTTTCGCTTTTCTAGATCAGAAAGAGTTGCAACCTTGTCGCGCCTCTTCGTAAAAAGGGCATCAAACTCGACTGCATCGCCATCGAAGTGCGGTACTTGATTAAGCTGGCGTAGGGCGAAACCGAAATCGCCCAGAATGTCGACTATGTCACCAATCAGCTTTTGTCCTCGATATATCGGAACAACATGCGTTTCCAGCTCGATAGCCAAACAGGATTCCAGAAGGTGGCCGAAACCAAGCAGAACTTCGTATTCAAGACCTTGGACGTCTATTTTTATAACATCCGGTGACGGAACCGCGCTTGCGCGGAACAATTCGTCATATCGAACACATTCGACCTCTTGCATGCTGACAACGTTGAAGACACGGGCTACTGAGTAGTTCTGCAGGATCTCAAAATTTGGCTCTCGCAAAGACGAGCAGTATGATCCGGCAGTAATATACAGCTTTTGGGGGCCAGAAGTGTTTGCCAGCGCCTTTTCCACCACTTGCGCGCCCGGAATTCGATCGAGGGTTTGTCGTATCACCGTCGCTTCCGACGACAAGGGTTCGAACACGACGGGCGTAATATGATCGGCTCGCAGCATCCACTTGAGCTGTAGCCCTCCTTGGCCGCCAACATCGACGAGGGTGATCCGCTCCTCTGCCGGCGTGCGAGACAACTCGGGGTATGCATCAAACGTTTCAACCAGAACGCTCAAGAGTGCAAACTGTTCGAGTCCAGTGCCGGCGTAGACGGGACGACCATTGTCGGAGCAGCCTATTGAGAGAGACCCGTGGCAACTCAAAAAGCTCACATCGATCTCGATCGTGTCATCTGGATGAGCGTTGATCGAAATGGTGTGACTGATACCCCTGTTTATTATGGTGCCGTCGAGTGCAATTTCGGCAACATCCAAAGAACCATAGTGATGGATATAGAAGTTTGTGGTGGTCGTGGGCAAGAATCTGAGGACGCACCTCATCCGAACCATTCGAAACAGAAAAGCTGAATCGTGAAGTCGTAGAAGATGCCAGTCACGGCGGTCACTGTCGCGAACGACCAAAGCTCCGCCAACGATATGAGTCGACATTTCGTGGACGACCTGCCAGCTTGATAAAGCATCGCCAACATACGTTTTGGAAAAGATCACCTCGCCCACCCTCGAGTCCCCTAGCCGCTTCCGAGTAGTTCAACTCTCAAGGGGTCTACGCTTAGACCTCGGCCGATGACAGAACAAGCTGGACTTCCTATTTTTCTCTTTGCAGGGCAACATGGTCGAGTTTCGAAGTTGCTGCGACGAGATCTCCTAAATTTGCTAGCAGGTTCAGTGGCCGGCAGCCTCACACCAGTGGCGTTGACACCCTCGGGCGGTTGGAGCACAGGCTACGGGGTCATGTCTTCCCCACCTTCCTCAGCTAGCTCGCAACCAAACCTCCTCACCGCCCCCATCGAGCTTGCCGGCGACTGGGGCCACATGCTTGAGGGAGCCGCTGATCAGGTCGTCGAACGCATGCGGCATGCATGCCTCGACGGCGTCCGCCTGCTGTCCGACCGCCAGCCGACGCGCCTGCGTGTCGACGAGCACACTTCCGGCACGCCGGCAATCTGGCT
Source organism: Mesorhizobium sp. Primo-A (assembly GCF_003997175.1). Lineage (NCBI taxonomy): Bacteria > Pseudomonadati > Pseudomonadota > Alphaproteobacteria > Hyphomicrobiales > Phyllobacteriaceae > Mesorhizobium > Mesorhizobium sp. Primo-A. The sequence continues at coordinate 3,085 of NZ_RZTG01000040.1, read as the reverse complement.
GCATCCGGACGGCAGCAGTATGGCCTGGATCATCGTCGATATCGGCGAGCGTGACTGGTCGAAGCTCGCCTACCAGTTCGGGCACGAACTCGGCCATGTGCTGTGCAACAGCTGGCAGCCGGACGCCAAGCCGGCGCCGCCTTGCCAATGGATCGAGGAAACCATGGTGGAGGCTCACTCGCTGCGAGGGCTCGCACGTCTGGCGAAAAGCTGGAAGGAGGCGCCACCCTTCGCAGGCGACAATGCCTTCGGCGATGCCATCGCCCGGTACCGCCAGGACATCATCGATCGTTATGCAGCGCTGGCTGAAAGCCAGGGGCTCACGCGCGACGCCGCTGCGTGGTTCGCCGACCACCGCGGCGAGATCGAAATGCCCGCTCTTAATCCGTTCGCCCAGGCAATGTCGCTGACCATCCTCGCCGAATACGGCCGCGCGCCGGACTGCGTAGAGGCTTTGGGGGCACTCAACCGCTGGCCCGGCCGCACCAGCATGCCGATCGCCGAGTACCTCGGACACTGGGAGGCGAGTTGTGTCGAATTGCGCGCTTCGCCCAGATTGCCGATCCGCCTGCGTGATCTGCTGCACGTTCAACAGCGGGCCAAGTGAAGAGCGCTTAGGCCGGTAGGTACGGACCGGCTTAGCCTGCGCTCGATGACCGTGTCCGGTCAAAGACATGTCGGTCGTTTCCTTGCTCGCGGGCTCACACGCACATTGGCATGGCATCTCGGCTCGCGGCGCTTTTCGGCGCCGAGTCCGCCATCGTGAGTTCTGGCAGGACTGGTCAGGCCGCGCGACATGCAACATGGGCCGGAATCGCGACCTGAGCGCGATACCCATCAACTTGTCGAACTCGAAATTATGGCTCGATTCAATCGTGTGCGTGGAATTCGGTTCAAAGCGGTAGTCGACAGATTGAACCGGAAGAGTCTGGCGGCGTTATCGGGTCTGGAATGGCAATCTTTTGGAGGATGAAATGCCCAATACTGGAACAACACGTGGACGCAACCAGGACCGCGCGAAGGTCGCTGGGGGGCAGGATCACGAAGTGAAATACGAGGCGGGTAAGACCGGAGCGAGCAAGGCCGACGTGAAGTCAGCCGTGAAATCGGTCGGGAACAGCCGCAAGAAGGTCGAGGATAAGCTAGGTAAGAACTGAACCACGGGGTCCGGCTAGATGCTCCGGGTTGCCACGTTCAATGTAAACGGCGTCAATGGTCGTCTGCCGGTCCTCATCGCGTGGCTAAAGGCCACGCGCTATGACGTCGTCTGCCTTCAAGAACTCAAAACCTCGGACGAGAAATTTCCGGCCGAGGCGATCGGCGATGCTGGCTATGGCGCGATCTGGCACGGCCAGAAATCCTACAACGGCGTCGCTATCCTGGCTCGCGGAGCTGACCCGATCGAGCGCCGACGCGGGCTTCCTGGCGACCCTGACGATAGCCATAGCCGCTATATCGAGGCGGAGATCAGCGGGCTCGTCGTCGGCTGTCTCTACCTGCCAAACGGAAATCCCGCCCCTGGTCCCAAGTTTGACTACAAGCTGCGCTGGTTCGACCGCCTGATTAGCTACGGCCAGGATCTGCTCAAAGCGGGAGCGCCGACCGTGCTGTGCGGCGACTACAATGTCGTTCCAACTCCGATTGATGCCGTGGTGCCGCGACGATGGATCGGCGATGCGGTTTACTTTCCCGAGAGTCGCCAAGCCTATGCCGCGATGCTCGAGGACGGCTGGATCGACGCGGTCAGGCGCATCCATCCGGAAAAGGGGGTCTATACGTATTGGAACCACTCCTATGGGGGCGGCTACGACAAGAGTTCTGGCCTGCGAATGGACCATCTGCTGGTCAGTCCCTCGTTGTCGTCCCGGCTTCGCAATGCGGGGGTGGATGCAGAGACGCGAGGATGGGAGAAGCCGAGCGATCATGCGCCTGCATGGATAGAACTTGATAGCCCGAGTTGAGACTTGAAATGCCGTCCGATTCAGACGGTGCTGGCTGCTCCAGACTTCGCCCCCTTTGTCCGACATTTGTAGTCATTCTTCGGACCACGTGGCGTCGCGCATTACTTTTGCCACCGAGCGGAATATTGTGTTTGGATCTCCATACGATCCGCACGAGCAGGTAATTGGGAACGACAGCATCGAATGCGTGGGAACTGACCACGTTGCTTCACGCGGGCAAACGCGTCAGTCTGTAGAATCGAGGCTTGTCTCGGCTATGTATGCAATGGACGACCGACCTTTGTTTATGAAATCCAGCATCGACAACCTCCCGCCACCAAAACAGCGCGAGCTGAGAAAGACGGTCAAACTCCTTCTCGAGGAGTTTGAGGATGCCCTCAAGGGCGGGACGGCCGACTTCAAAAGGCGTGGGCGCATCCTCAAGATCATACTTTTGGGTCCTATGCGCGTGGCGACTGGGTCGACGAGCCGCATACCAGGAAGGGCTATCGTTCGGATTTCGATCTGCTGGTGGTGGTGAACAATCGCAAACTGCCGCGGCGGCGTTCGCCCCGTACGGAAAGCGGTACTCCTCCATCGCCTTGGAAATCGGCATGTCGCCGGTTCCCGCGTAGCGGCCGGCAAAGGGGTGTTTCCCCAAAACAGCAACAGGAAGGCCATCAGGCGAAACCTCCGTGGTCTCAACGACCCTGAAAGCTTTCTTGTCGAAAAGGAAGTTGGCCTCACCGGTGTTTTTTGTCGCCCTGCGCGCGAGTGCTGCGGGCCGCCAGTTTTGGCTGAAACCGGTAATGTACGAGCAGCCCTCAGAGCGGCTGGATCACCTCCCATCTGACCGAGCCTCGCTCGGCCGCTTTTTCACAGGGAGGAAGGGACAAGGAAAGGGCACAGGGGGCATGGAGTAACTTGCCATGGCCTGCGCGGTGGCGGTGCCATTGGCGGAAACCACAAAGCTGTTCAGTGTCGGGGTACCCAGGCCATGGTTGGCGATGAAGGTATTCTGCAGCATAGTCTGGCGCTGCGCCAACGTTGAGGTTGTGTCCATACCGGTGATCGATAGGACCGCGGCATCCAGCGCCTGCTGCTCGTTGGACCGGGTCTGGACCGCCCTGGTATAGTCGACCGAG